>CAILMA010000548.1 GCA_903835145.1 uncultured Bacteroidota bacterium | reverse complement strand
AGCACTTTTTATGTCCTTTTAGTTTTTAGAGGTGCCCTATATCCACTGGCAACCGTTAGTGGCAACGTCCAGGTAGTAGTAGTGGCCGATGCACTGCTCATAGAAAGTGCCTGCCCTGAGCAACCTGCGAAAGAGGTAAATGAGCCCGTGGTGGTCCAGGAACCGTAAGACAGATGGGCATCAATGGTTGATGGCGCATCAGATGCCGAAGCCGACGATGCGCTGAAATTGTTGACATAGACTGCCGTCCCGAAACAATATGTTCCGCAAAACAGCAAGACTAAGAGAGAAGATAAAAGCTTTTTCATGGAGGTGTTTTTTATATTTGCGACAAAACTCAGAACATGTTGTTAAGCCAATGGTCGTTTTATGTTATCGTAGAATTACTAAATAATTAATATGTATGACGTTTTTTTAGATTAAGCATAAGTTTAATGCTTTATGTGTGATGGAATTTTCAAATTTTAAAAATGGATTCTACGTCAACCAAAATATCTTATGATGACTGCAACACAAAAAGTTGATGATTACATTGAAAAGTCAGCAGACTTTGCGAAACCCATTCTGAGACATCTGCGTGCTTTAGTCCATGAAGCTTGTCCGCAGGTGGAAGAGGACTGGAAATGGAGTTTCCCTGTGTTTGCTTACAAGGGTTCTATAATGTGCAACATGGCCGCGTTCAAGGCACATTGTTCCTTCGGTTTTTGGAAGGCCGCTGTTATGCCTGACCCGGACCATATTTTGAACCCAGGAAACAAAGATGGGATGGGGCAACTGGGCAAAATAGAACACGTTGACCAACTGCCGCCTGATGGCGTCATTGTGAAGTATATTAAAGTAGCTATGGAGCTGAATGAAAAACGAGTAAAAGTTCCTCCTAAAGCAAAAGAAGCGGCCCCCAAAGAACTCCTGCCACCGTCGTATTTTCTTACCCTTTTAGCGGGAAGCGAAAAAGCGACTACGATCTGGCATCAATTTTCCAACTCCAACAAAAAAGAATACATTGATTGGTTTACCGAAGCCAAAACAGAAGCCACAAGAAATAAAAGAATAGATCAGGCCATTGTGTGGATTGAAGAGGGGAAGCCACGCAACTGGAAATACATGAAGTGCTGATGTGCCATGGGAACGATGCCCGAACGAGCACAAACGATAAAAACTAAATTGCTTACTTTTACGCCTCCACATACGAATAATTAACTTGAACAGGTATAACTTACGCGGAGTATCCGCACAGAAAGAAGACGTGCATAAGGCAGTGGCAAAGCTCGACCAGGGATTGTATCCGAGGGCTTTTTGTAAAATCTACCCGGACTACTGGGGTGGTGATGCTGACTTCTGCAACCTTATGCATGCCGATGGCGCTGGCACTAAGTCTATTCTTGCTTACATGTATTGGAAAGAGACAGGCGATATGAGCGTGTGGCAGGGTATAGCAATCGATTCAATTGTTATGAATATCGACGATATGCTTTGCGTTGGTGCTACAGGGCCATTTACCTATTCGTCCACAATTGGCAGAAACAAACACCTGATACCGGGTGAAGTGATTTCTGCACTTATAAATGGTACGCAATCTTATTTTGATAAACTTTCAGACTTTGGCATAGAAGTGCGCCTTATGGGTGGCGAAACGGCCGATGTTGGCGACGTGGTAAGAACAGTTATTGTAGATGGTACTATGGCTTGCCGAATGAGACGCGATAAACTCGTGACCACAGACAACATGAAGCCGGGCGATGTCATTGTTTCCCTTGCAAGTTATGGGCAGGCAACCTATGAAGATGAGTACAACAGCGGCATGGGCAGCAACGGCCTCACCAGCGCCCGCCACGAAATGTTACACAAAAAATACGCGACCCTGTACCCGGAAAGCGTGGATCCCAAGTTACCTAAAGAAGTAGTGTATAACGGCAAGTATTCGCTTACTGACGCTACAGAAACGGGACTCGACGTAGGTAAAATGATTTTGTCGCCCACAAGAACTTATGCTCCTGTCGTTTTAAACATATTAAAAGCACATTTCGAAAATATCCACGGTATAATTCATTGTAGTGGCGGCGGGCAGAGCAAATGCTTGCATTACTTGCCAGCGCCCCTGCGTGTTGTAAAAAACAATTTGCTGCCAGTGCCTCCGCTATTTAAGATGATACAGGAAGCTGCCGGTACAAGCTGGAAAGAGATGTACCAGGTGTTCAACATGGGGCAAAGGCTGGAGCTATTCACTGATAAGGACACTGCTGCTGAAATTGTAAAAATTTCAAAAAGCTTCAATATCGATGCGCAAATCTCAGGATACGTTGAAGCAGCAGAAAAGAAAGAGGTAGTTATTGAAAGTGCAAACGGTACGTTTAATTATTTCTGATTAGCATAATATTTAGGCCGTCTATGCGTTCCATTTATTTTTGGCACGATAAATGCTATAAATCCTTTAAACACACTTAAATCATGTATTCAAAAATTTTCCTTACTACAGCGCTCGGTCTTTTTGTTGGCGGTAATCTGAAGGCTCAGGATAAAATCTTTCTGGCTAACGGGAATGTAACAGAAGCAAAAGTGAAAACTGTAACCGCAAACGCTATCATCTACAAATTATGGAGTAATCAGGACGGCCCCGAATATTCCGTTCGTAAAAGTGAAGTCGACAAGATCAAATACATGAACGGCTCTGAAGAAAAATTTGAAGATAACGCTCATGTGCAACTACCCCAAAACCTGCGGGAAGTGAGAGAGGGTGGAGAAGGCTCAACGCACAGAAAAATGGCTTTAAAAAATAACCTTATTTGCATCTCTCCTTTTCAGTTTACTGAAAACGGCGTAGGTTTTTCGTTTAATTATGAGGGTGGTATAGACAAAGAAGGCGCCATTACTTATAATTTCCCTATTATAGCAACCTTCAATTTGAACAATCATCAGGATTACTACGGGAATAATATTAATTCGAGTAGTCAGGATCCAATGGTTTATTTTTCTCCCGGATTGAAATTCTACCCTACGAGTTGTTACGGCAGAGTGAAATACGCAATCGGGCCTTCGCTTGTTGTTGGTGCAGGGCAGCATACTACTTACAGCGATTTTTATAATCAGACAACCCAGAGTTATTCTTATTCCGAAACAACTCAGACCAAGTTTATTCTCGGTATCATACTCACCAACTCACTCAATGTAAATGCAACAAAGCATTTCTATTTTGGTGCCGATCTTGGCTTAGGGTTTACCTATATCAATCGTTTAGGTGGAGTTAATCAGGGAATTACCGGTATCGTACAGGGCGGTTTCAGGGTAGGTTACAGATTTTAGTAAAATGTTCGAATAGTAGATATTTAAAGAAAGTGGGCAACAGACAATCGCGGTAGTGGTTTCTATTGCCCACTTTTATATGTTTAAAAATGCCAAAATATGCTTTATTCGGTTTAGGTTTTACATATAAAAAATATCGCCTACCAGCACGCTGATTGTTGAAATAAATGGGAACAGCAAGCAATAAATTAACTAATTCCCTCAAATCAGGAATATTTCTTCATTTCAGATAGTAATAGCATGGGTGACCCTTTTGAAATGTACCTGTATTGCCTTACATTTGACCAAAGTTTACTTATGAAACGGACGTTTTCGCTACTTTTTGTTGCCCTATCTCTATATTCTGCAGCGGTTGATGCGCAAACCAGAAGAATTATGACTTTTGCGGGTGCAGGTGGCATTGGTGGTTTTGCCGGCGACGGCTATGCTGCCACAGCTTGCCTTCTCGATGGCCCTGAGGCCGTTGCACTTGATGGAATTGGCAATGCATATATAGTTGACTACTACAACAATCGCATACGTAAGGTAAAAACAGATGGTACCGTTGTAACTTTTGCGGGCAGTGGTACACCTGGTATAGGCGGCGATGGCGCATCTGCTCCAAGCGCTCAGCTCGATCCTTCAGGCGTTGCAGTTGACCCAAGGGGTAATGTTTACATTTCTGATGCTATTCATGGCGTTATACGTAAGGTGAATAAACTGGGTATTATTTCGAGATATGCAGGTACTGGTGCCTGGGGTTATACAGGCGATAACGGTGCCGCTGTTTCTGCAAGATTAACGTCACCTACGGGTCTCGCAACAGATAGGTTCAGCAATTTATATATAGCAGATGCAGGCAATCATGTTATCCGCAAGATTGATACATTTGGCGTTATCACTACAGTAGCTGGTAATGGAACAGCTGGTTATTCTGGAGATGGATTACCGGCCGTAACAGCAGAGCTCGATTCCCCTGTAGCTGTTGCAGTTGATGGCGGTGGAAGCCTTTATGTTGCCGATCGCAACAACAATGTTATCCGCCTGGTTGATGTGACACATACTATATACACTATCGCTGGCTCTGGTACTCAGGGTTACTCTGGCGACGGTGGATTGGCCATTTCTGCTTCATTATATTTCCCTACCGGTGTGGCTGTTGATACCGGCTTAAATGTCTATATCGCAGATTCGTATAACAACGTAGTGCGCATGGTCACCAACCTCGGATATATTAGTACCCTTGCTGGCAATGGTACTCCGGGTTTTGGAGGCGATTTAGGTGCCGCCAATGGTGCGAATCTTTATCACCCATCAGGTGTTACAACTGATACTTTTGGTAATGTTTACATTGCTGATGCTGATAACCAGAGAGTGCGTAAAGTGTATAACTATTACACTGTGGGTGTTAATAATATAAATGCCACTGCGCTTTCGGTTTACCCTAATCCGTTCGTTGATGAGGTTACCGTAACAGGCGTAAGCAAAAATGATAAAGTTGCCGTGTATGACCTCGCTGGTCGTTTGGTTGCACCGGTAATTGATGTGACTATTGATGGAACTGAAACATTGAAAATAGCACAACTTGCAAAGGGAACCTATATGATGCAGATTACTGATGCAACTGGTGCGAAAAAAGCAATAGTGAAGCTGGTAAAATAAAAATATTGATTTATTGATTTAATTGTTATCCCGGGTCTTAGGAACGTTGAAAAAATAAAGTTGACCATATGGCGCAGATATTTTTCTTTTTTTCAAGGCGTAAAATCTGCGAATAGTCCGCTATTTATCCCGCTAAAGGGCGGGATTGCAACGAAGAAAAAATGAAAAAGAACAAGTCAGATGGTCAACTTTATTTTTTTTTCGTTCCTTAGTCTATAAGGTCCGGGATAATGCTTTTAAGGCGGGCTATGGTCAGCGGCTTTTCAATATACCCATTTACAAAAGGGTGATTTTGAGCCTGAGTCTTATCCTGTTGGGTTACGGATGAGGATAGCATAAAAATTTTAAACATTTGTTGTACTTCTTTCGGTAGCTGCTCAAATTGCTCAAGCACTTCCCAGCCATTCAGCGTTGGCATATTTATATCCAGCAGCAAAATCACGCCGTTGTTTGCCGGAGCCAATTGATATTTATATTTAATGTGCTCGAGGCCGTTTTCCGGTTCTGTAAATGTGCGCACCACAGATCCAACAAGTGATTTCTCTATGACCATCTGGCAAATGTTGTTGTTTATACCGTTGTCATCAATTATTATAAAATCAGGATACATGTTTTGTTCCATTGTTTAGTTGGTTAAACTTGGCTTGGTTTTATTAAATTCAATGGTTATCCGGGTGCCTTTGTTCACTTCGCTTTCTATCAACACTTTGCCACCAAGTGTTTCCACCTGTGTTTTTACCATATATAGCCCCATTCCCTTGCCTTCTTTATGCAAATGGAACCTTTTGTATAGCCCGAACACCTGGTCTCCTTTGTTCTTCAGATCGATACCCAGACCGTTGTCTTCAAACTTACATGAATTCCGCCAATACACATAAGCGGAATAAAAATCCAGCCCACCCACCCGATGCCGCCCGTGTTCTGAGTCACATTAATTTTGCAGCAAAAAACGTCAATTTTTATGAAACGGGTT
>CAILMA010000547.1 GCA_903835145.1 uncultured Bacteroidota bacterium | reverse complement strand
CTGGTTCCTGCCGGCTCACCGCTTTGGCATCAGATCTTCGATCAGGAAAAACTTCCTGCAGCCTTCACTGTTGACCTGCATACCGGTAAGTCGTTTCAGTTGTCGCGCATGTCTAAAAAAATCAGAAGCATATCGGGCAATAACACCATTCTTTCCTTTAGCCTTGGTATAAGCAATCTGCTCAACAACACAAATGTAATTGTAAGAGGTTCAGAACAATTGAGGTATGACTTTGCTTATATCAACCCAAATAAATTCCCTAACAACTATCAATACGGCTACGGCATCAACTATTATTTAAATATTAGTTTGAAATTCTAAATCCAGTTTAAATTCAAAACATACAACATGCATATAATGAATATTTCAAAAATTGCCTTAAGCTTATTCGCCTGCAGTTTTCTCCTGAGCTCCTGTATCAAGCAGAAATTCGAAACGCCGCCAGATACCAGCCAGTACGACCCAAATTTGCCAGTAAATGTAACTGTGGCTCAGCTGAACAATCTCGCTTTGAAAATGGGCTCTGGTCAGTTTCGCACACTTGGCGATAGCACCATTTATGGTATTGTAACTGCCGACGACAGGTCTGGCAATTTTTACAAACAATTGGTAATTCAGGATTCTACAGGTGGTATCACAGTGGGTATAGCCCAAACGAATCTGTATGAAGATTACCCGATTGGCCGAAAAGTTTACATCAAGCTCGGAGGTTTGATATTGGTGAACTACAATGGCCTGCCCGAGATTATGTTTTCTGCTACTGTTGCGGCTGGTAAAACTACGGCTATCGGTGTCCCTATTACTTTAATACCTACCTATATATACAAAGCCTCTTACCCTAACGTGGTAAACCCAATTTTAATGAGGCTTGATGATTTGATTCAGAATCCTACGCCTTACCTCAACAGGTTGGTGTCCATCGAGAATATGGAGTTCGACTCATCTGTGGTTGGTGCTCAATACGCTTTACCAAGCTTGCTGGCTATTTCTACATCACGTACCCTGCATCCCTGCCCGAACCCGAATAATTCGAGCCTTATAGTCTACAACAGCGGTTATGCTACCTTCCAGCCAGCAGTTTTACCTGCCGGTAAGGGTAATCTTGTAGGTATTTTCTCTATGTATAATTCAATTCAGTTTCTTATCAGGGATACAACTGATGTGCAATTTACGCAAGAGCGGGATTGCAGGTAGTTCATTAGTCATTCTATCGGCACCACTTAACGTTATGGTAATGTTCTGTTCATGTACAAGTAACACGATATTGTTACTTTTGCTGAATAAATTTAAAAAATTCTTTATTGATTTGATTATGAAAAAATTAGCTTTACTATTCTCTTTTGCTGCACTTGCATTCAGTGCAAATGCTCAGGTTTACATCTCAGGTACTTCTCCGTACACCGAAAATTTTGACAACATTGGTTCTGGTATTGCTACAGCACCAGGTTGGAGCGTATATAGCGGTGCCGCTCATAACTTTCTTGGCTCCCTGGCAACGCTAACTACGCCTGATGGATTGCCTTCTTACCTTAGTTCTGATAGCAGTTGTATAGCGCTTGTACTCGTGGGTGGTTTCAAAAATTTCCCTTCAGCATCAGTTTGCCATCCCGGCGATGATTGGTGTGCTGCTACGCCTCCTTCTTATACCAACAGGGCACTCGGTGTTCGGCAGGTAGCACCAGGAAATGCTTCTCACCCTAACCTCGACTCCGGTGCTGCTTTTGTATTCAAATTGGCTAACACACACGGCATGACAGGTCTTGGCATGTCATTCAAATTACAGTCGCTTGATACCGCCAGCCCAAGGGAAACAACCTGGTTAGTTGACTATGCAATCGGTTCTTCTACAACATTTACTCCGGTTGCTACCACTGGCTATACCGTCACAGGTGGTCATATGTTCTTCGATACTGCTGTCACTGCTTCTTTCGGTACTGCGCTTGACAACAGTCTTCTTCCGGTAACCATCAGAATTGTTACACTTGTTTATTCAAGTTCTACAGTTGGTTCTGGCAACAGGGCAAGCACTGCAATCGACAGCTTCAAACTCACATGGTCTGGTACTGCAAAAACAGCAGTTGAAAATGTATCGGCTCAACCAGAAGTTGCGCTTACAGTTCTCGGTTCTGCTACATCTGAAAATGTAACTTTTGGCTACGCAGTTGAGCAGGAAGGGGACTACAATTTCTCTGTTTACGATCTTTCAGGTCGCGTACTTCATACGGAAGTGATCAACGCCACTACTGGCGAGCAAAAGCTCACACTCAATGGATTGAATCTTGTTCCGGGAATGTATATCGCTAAGTTAAGCAACGGAAATAGTTCTTCTGTTACAAAAATCGCAGTTCAGTAATAAACAAAATAGTTATAAAAAGCCTGTCATTATTGGCAGGCTTTTTTCCTGTCTTGTACAATTTATCCACTATTTTTTTCCCTTAGGCACAGGGCCGATAGCCCGTAGTAACAGTTTTCTATTGTGTTTTTGGTGAAAGCAATAACAGTACCTATAATGAAGAGTAGATTAAGATGCGCGGCCCTTTCAGTTGGCTTTTTTTTAGTTTCGGGCCTGTCTGCAAATGCACAGGTTAAAATTCTATTCGATGCTACTAAGGCCGAAATGGCTGGAAATGCCGATTGGGTTATTGACGCCGACCAAACGACACTTGGGGTGGGAGCGTCTGGCACTTATACAACCTCATCGGGTCACCAGAGTAACCCACAACGAATACCAACGCCCGCACAGAGCGGTATTACCGCATCCACGAGCGAAACTTATTGGACAGGTGCGCTCTCGAGTTGGGCGGTCGATTGTGTAAAGAGAGGGTATCAGGTGGAAACACTTCCGTGGAATGGTCTCATAACCTATGGTATTGCATCTAACCCTCAGGACCTGAGCAATTACAAAGTATTTGTGGTAGATGAGCCCAACCTAAAGTTTTCAACGTCAGAAAAAACGGCAATTGTAAGTTTTGTGCAACATGGAGGAAGTCTTTTCATGATTTCTGACCATAACAACAGTGACCGGAATGGTGACGGTTGGGATTCTCCAAACATCTGGAATGACCTACTCACAACTAATTCTGTGCAGGCAAACCCTTTTGGCATTGCATTCGATCTTGCCGATTTCTCCGGTTCAAGTACAAGTATCTTCGCATCGTCTTCCGATTCCATTGTTAACGGTCCTATGGGCAGCGTAACACAGGTTTATTGGTCAAGCGGTACATCCATGACCCTGAGCACTACCGCCAACCCAACGGTAAAAGGAGTGATCTTTAAGAGTGGCTCATCTGCAGGAAGTACAAATGCGTTGGTGGCTTATGCGCGTTATGGGTCAGGTAAAGTGGCTGCAATTGGCGATAGCTCACCCTTCGATGACGGTACAGGTAACCCTACGTGTACACTTTACAATGGCTATATTACAGATGCGGCTGGCAATCATAGGTTGCTCATAATGAATATGACAATATGGCTTGCTGATACCACGGCCGTTCCGTCGTCTACCCAACAGTTGGAGGTTAGTCACGAGCAAGTAATAGTATATCCAAATCCTGCCCACGGTGAAGTAAGCCTCCTGAATACATCCCTGCAAAATGATGTAAATATTAAATTTTACAACGTTGCAGGTCAGGTAGTTGCCGAAAAATCAATGCAGAAGCTGGAAAAAGACGAACAAGTATCGTTTAAAATGGAGCCGGGTTTCTATATTATTAAAGTAGAATCCGATAAAATACTGCAAACTTCAAAGATTGCTGTATTTTAGTCAAAAATTTTTTATGATTAAGAGGATATTTACATCAGTTGCAATTGTTAGCGCAGTCTTGGGTTGTGTTGTTTCCGCCTATGCATGGGGTGTTTGGGGACACAACAAAATAAACCGGGGAGCTATTCTTGCATTGCCTCAGCAGATGGGTATGTTTTTTTATAACCATGCTGACTATATCACTGAAGAGTCAACTGCGCCGGATATCCGCAAATATACCATGAATGATAAAGAGGAGTTTCCCCGCCACTACATCAATCTGGAAAGCTATAACTATACTAATCCTGCAGGGATGCCAAGGACAATAGAGGAAGCGCGTTCAAAATATGGCAAGGATAGCGTCGATAAGTTCGGTTCATTACCCTGGACTATTCAGGAGATGATGGATAAATTGACAGCGGCAATGAAGGCTAAGAACCGTGCTGAAATCCTTTTTTTAGCGGCAAACCTTGGTCATTATATTGCCGATGCGCACATGCCATTGCATACTTCTGTCAATCACGATGGTCAGCTTACTGGCCAGAAAGGGATCCATTCCCTGTGGGAATCGCAGCTGCCTGAGCAATTCGGTAAAAACTACAGCCTTTACGCTGATGTACATTACATAGATAATATTGAAAAAGCAACTTGGGACATCATTGATAGCAGCCACAGCTTGGTAACTCCACTTTTGTATAATGATAGGAAGCTCAGAAAAGACAAACCAACAGAAATGTTGTATAAAATTGGAACTACCGGTCAGCCTGAGAAAAACAAATATGGTCAGCTTACTTTCTCTTACGATTATGCTCACGTTTATCATGAGTTGCTCGGAGGAATGGTTGAGAACCAGTTAAGGGCCGCTGTGAGCGCAACTGCCAGTTTTTGGTACACCGCTTGGGTAAATGCAGGCAAGCCTGACCTCACGAGCCTTGATCCCAAGTACCTGACGGACCGGAACAAGAAATTTTACCTCGAAGACATTGCCTATTGGAAAAAGGGCAAGGTCTCAGGTTACAAAGTAATATATGAATATCAATAATTATAAAAGCTCATTTTCAAAGGTTTTCGCATTTTCATTTAGTGGCGGTAGCCTGCGATTTTATATATTGTATTCATTTGCTTTTTTTATTGTTAAAGCCCATGCCGTTAATGGGCAAATCATTGTTCAACCATCTAAAACAGCCGCCGAACTCGCCCAAAAACTTACCGGGCCGGGTGTAATTGTTTCCAATCCTGTTCTTACCTGTCCAGATCAGGCCAATGGTTTCTTTAATATAAGTACAGCACCCATAGGCATTGATAGTGGTATTTTACTTACCACAGGGCGCGCTATGACCAATGGTTCTGCAATTGGAGTTAATGGCTATTCAAGTCAGCTCGCCAGCAACAACAATGCGGCACCCGGTGACTCTACACTTGATATCCTCGCAGGGCAAAGCACCGTAGACGCCTGTAAACTGGAATTTGATGTCATCCCTGTTGGCGATACCATAAGCATCAGGTATGAATTTAGCTCAGAGGAGTATAAAAATGCTGTTTGTGGCCCCTACAACGATGCCTTTGCGTTCTTCATTTCCGGCGGGTCTATTTCCGGTGCCGATAACATGGCGCTTGTTCCGGGCACCAATATACCAGTAACAATAAATAGTATCAACAACGGAATTCCCGGCTCGTCAGGTAAGTTAATCAACTGCACTTCAATAGGAGCGGGGTCACCTTTCACCTCCTATTATATAGATAATGCTACTGGATCGGTCCTTACCCACCAGGGACTAACAACAGTTTTAAAAGCCATTCACGCTGTTACTCCCTGCACAAAATACCACCTCAAAATCGTAATAGCAGATGCCGGCGATCCATTGTATGATTCGGGTGTGTTTCTGGAAGCGGGGAGCCTACAATCTGAAACCTATTCTGTGCGGGCTGTTACTGTGCCGCCGCGTGATACTGCCGCTCCTTTTTGTGTTAAAGGCTGCTTGCCGGGGCGTTTCAGAGTAAGGCCCTCAAAGGTTAAAACAGCTGCACAAACCATCAATTTCACCCTTTCCGGAAGCGCCGTGAGTGGGGTAGACTACAGCCCGATTGCTGATAGCATCACCATACCTGCCAATGATTCGTTTGCCGATGTCTTAATTTACGGGCTGCCTACAGCAATGAACGGTACAAAAACGCTTAAAATTTCTATTTATGCCCCGGGAGGCTGCGGGAGCATTTCAAGTGTTATAGATAGCGCAACACTATTAATATATGATACCCTGAGTCTTGTTGTAAGTCCCAAAGATACCTCCATTTGCCGGGGGGATACAGTCATGTTGCGCGCTTCCGGAGATGATATTTATACCTATCAGTGGTCGCCGCTGTTTCGTTTATCATCCGGTAATGTGAGCAATCCGTTGGCATTTCCGGTGTCTGATATAACCTACTCAGTTATCGCCTCGCTGCCCGGCACATCATGCCCGTCGCATTCAGCATCTGTGCGTTTTCAAATTAAGCTTACCCCCTCCGTTCAATTTTATAATACCGACACTACAGTTTGTTATGCCGCAACCTTCGGTTTATCAGCGGTAATAAGCCCGGCAAATCCATTTTTTGGTTATTCCTGGGTTGGTCCGGATAATTTTGCGGCTTCAGTTCAAAACCCTACAATTGCCAATGCTCAGGCCGCAAATCAGGGTGTCTACCAAATCTTGGTGACTAACGATACTAATGGTTGCGTTGCAAGGGGCACTGTAGTGGTCAACGTAAATATCCCTGCGCTTCCCGGCGTTATATCTCCTTCTGTTTTTTGTCTGAATACGCTGCCTACTGCGCTGGCAGCAGATGGCACAAACCTGCATTGGTATACCTCGGCTACCGATACAGGTAGCGCAACCGCTCCATTAATCAATACATCGGCATTGTCCTCCTTTCAATACTTTGTCACCCAGACATTAAATGAATGCG
>CAILMA010000546.1 GCA_903835145.1 uncultured Bacteroidota bacterium | reverse complement strand
CTGAATCAGCTATAGCTGCAATACCCGACTTTACCTGGGCCGAGAGTGTATTGGGGATATGAAATGCGGCAAGGGCAGCAATAATAATGAATATTTTTCGCATATATACTTATCCCTAACGCACTTAAGAGATATTTTGTTCAAATTTACCTTTATAAATGTGAAAGAAAATTGAAAATTGAATTCGACAAACAATGTGGGCAAGTATCTACAGAAAACAGCCAATGAAAAATGGGAAAGTGCTTTACCATCAAAATACAAAAATGAGTAATTGGCAGATTTGACGTCCATCAATTACTCATCAGTAAGCTAAGATAATGATTGAAAATACTAAGAAAGTAATTTTGCTATCTTTTTATCGAATGCACTCTTTGGTGCCGCTCCTATTTGTTTGTCAACAACCTGACCATCTTTTATGAAAAGTACACATGGTATGCTTGTAATACCATAAGTAACAGAAACATTTGGGTTGTCGTCTACGTTGATTTTACCAACGTTTACTTTTCCTTCATATTCTTTTGACAAAGCGTCGATAGTTGGTCCTAACTGAAGACATGGGCCGCACCAAGGTGCCCAAAAATCTACTACGGAAGGCTGAGTTGCTTTTAAAACGTCAGATTCGAAATTCGCATCTGTGAATACTGCTGCCATGTTTATTTGTTTGTTTTTTTGTTTCTAAGAAGACACAAAGTTAATTTATTATTACCGCACCGCTTCATTGCGAATGCAAATAGTGATATTAGTATTACACATTGAATACACAGCCCCTCAAAATTAAATCGCTTTTATAGTAACAATCTGATACAAAATCAGATTTAGCTCACATAAAGGTCTTTTTGTAATGGGCCACCCGGGGTAACCGCGTATTGCTCCAGATCTGTAATGCCTGCTTTTTTCAGTACATCCTCATCAAGGAACAAATTCCCGCTGCATTCTGCAGCTGGCTGTTCCAGTATCCATTTTGCCGAATCAGCCAGTATTTCTGGCTTCCTGCTCATATTGGCCATGGTTTCACCACCCAGCAGATTTTTAACGGCTGCGGTTGCAATAGTGGTCACGGGCCAAAGGGAATTCGCAGCAATACCAAACGGCTTCAGCTCCAGCCCCCAGCCGAGCGTGAGCATGCTCATGTTATACTTACTCAATGTATATGCTGCGAAAGGGGCCAGCCACTTTGGGTTGAGGTCGAGCGGTGGCGACAGTGTGAGGATATGCGGGTTACTGCTCTTTTTCAGAAAAGGAATACAATGCTTGGTAACGAAAAAAGTGCCCCGCACATTGATATCATGTATAAGGTCAAATCTCTTTGCTTCGGTTTGCAATGTGCTTGTAAGCATAATTGCAGAGGCATTATTCACAAGGATATCAATGCCCCCAAAAATGGTATTTGTGCGCTGCACAGCGGCTATCACCTGCTCTTCATCTCTTATGTCGCATTGTATGGCGAGTGCGCGGCCACCGCTATCATTAATTTTCTGTGCTACACTATTAATAGTACCACCAAGCCGGGGGTCTTCTTTAATAGATTTTGCAACCACAGCAATACTCACGCCCTCTGCTGCCAGCTTCAATGCTATGGCTTCACCAATTCCCCTGCTGGCTCCAGTTATAAAAGCAACTTTTCCTTTTAGCATAGTAATCTATGGGTTTGACTTTCGTTTTGTAAATGTAACCGCTACAGTCCAGTGAAACAAATTTTTGACTATGCTCTTTATAAGGTATTAGGAGTTAGGCAGCAATCAAAAACAAAGCGATTGAAATGAAAAAGCAGGCTCAATAAAATGAACCTGCTGTTAGTGAGCATATCAAAATAACTCCCATAATTTGTATAGTTATTTCCCATTTTTGCTTCGTTGCAATCCCGCCCTTCAGCGGGATAAATAGGTTACTATTCCCGGATTTTGCACCTCGCATAAAGGGCTCATAACTATCCTACTTATTGAGACTTATTTTGACATGCTCACCTATTCAATTGGTACGAAAAAATCGTGGATGAATATATTTAAGCTTTTACGAACTCCATACTGGCATGTACTTTCACATCTTCACCTACCATAAGGCCGCCAGCCTCAGTAGGCGCATTCCAACTCAAGCCGAAATCTTTACGGTTGATCTTACCTTCAACAGTGAAACCGCTGCGGATGTTACCCCATGGGTCCTTGATAGTACCACCGTATTCAACGTTCAGGCTCACCGGAAGGGTAACGCCGTGCATTGTGAGGTTACCATGCAACTTGTAGTTTTCTTCGTCTTCCTTTGTGAAAGAAGTACTTTCAAAATTAATTGAAGGATGACTTGCAACGTCGAAGAAATCAGGTGATTTCAAGTGTCCGTCTCTTTGTTCGTTGTGTGTTGTAATGGAGTCAACATCTGCGCTGAAATTGATCTTTGCTGTTTCCAGGTTGTCGCCATCGGTTTCTACAGTTCCTTCAAATTTCTTGAAGTTACCAGTAACGTTAGCGATCATCAGGTGCCTGATCTTAAATTGAAGTTCAGAATGTGAGGGCTCAAGTACCCATTTTGTGTTAGCCATTTTGTTTGTTTTTTTGGTGAAAAAAAATACGTGTTTGTACATGCAACATTACTATGAAATAATTTACCGGGCGTGCTCCAATGTTATCATTTTGACAATATTCAAATAAATAATAACTATAGTTTGGGGGAGTTTCTAAAAATCAAGGTAAAGCTTATAACTGATAATCTAATTTTCGGACACATATACTAAAACAAAACACCACTTAGTCTGAAATATAATTCATCACTATAGCTTTTAGCTGGCGCTCTCCTATAGTACCTGTTTGTTTCCACTTGAGTTCGCCATGCTGAAACAACATAAGTGTGGGTGTTTCGGAGATTTGATAACGTTTCTTAAGATCGGGCTGGTGCTGAATATCTATTTCTATTACTTCAATTGCGTCAGAAAGGCCCATCTTGAGTTCTGCCATTATCAACTTCATTTCAAGGCAGGATGGGGAGATTCCATCAGTAAATTCAACCAAAACGGGCTTGTGATCGAGAACGGT
>CAILMA010000545.1 GCA_903835145.1 uncultured Bacteroidota bacterium | reverse complement strand
TGTGAGGTCATTTACCGCCTTGCTCAGCTCGTCCCACGTGGTGCGCAATTGCGCATAAAAGTTTGCACCTTCTGCGGTGAGCGCGTAGTATTTGCGTGGCGGCCCGGATGTTGATTCCTCCCACCGGTATTGTAACATGCCCATGTTCTTCAGCCGGGTGAGCAGCGGGTACAGCGTGCCTTCCAGCACCACCAGCTTAGCACCCTTAAGCTGCTCCAGTATATCACTCGGGTAGGCTTCTTTTTGCTTCACTATTATGCCCAGTATACACAGCTCCAGCAAGCCCTTGCGCATTTGCGATTCTGTATTTTCTATAGCCATACTCTTCAATTTCAAAACAAAGGTAGGCAAAAACAAATACCATGCAATACATAGTACCTGTTAAAAGCAAAAAACTTTGTTAATCCTAAATGTATCAGGGCATTTCATTTACAAGTGGCTATTACTTAGCTTTGTTACTATAACTAACATTTATGCTCCGATTACCATTTAAAGGGTTTTTTTGCCTGTCGCTGTTTTCTGCCGGTAACAGTATGGCCCAGTCTACCCCATCGCAACTGAATGTAAAAATTCAGGCTACCACCGATAGCCTTTACACTGTCGCATCGTTGTGGGGCACTACATTCATCGATGCTTTTAACAATACACAGCACTACGATGAGCTTACACCAATCCGCTCGGATATGCAGGAATTTCTGGAACACGAAATAGAATCGTATAAAAAAGTACCTGATGTAAACGGATCAGTAAAACTCCAGAATGCGTTGGTTTCGCTCCTTGAATTTGAGCATAATCTGGTGGTGAATGGCTTCGAACCTTTTGAGAAACTTCAGCCGACAGCTACGGATAAGGAAGTGAATGACTGCAGGGATAAACTCAAGGAGCTATCTGCTAAGGAAAAAGAGTACCTCTCCGCACTGAATGCCGAGCGGAGGGCATATACGGAGCGAAATGGGATACCGCTTGTACCACCGTTGCCACCTCCCCCACCGGTAAAGCCGAGGGTAAAAAAGCCCGACGCAGCAGCATCTTCAACATCAACTCAGCAAAAGCCGCCGTCGAAACCGCAGCCTGTTATTAGCGCTCCCGTTATGAAAAAGGTACCAGGTAACAAGGGCGATGAAAAAGATAAAGAGGACAAGGAAGATAAAGACGAAGAGTAACAAAATATACGGACGCATAAAAACAAAACTGCCCCTGCTCAATGAACAGGGGCAGTTTCCATTTTAGGAAAGTAGTTTTATCTGTAGAAAGTAACCACAACATCAGGGCTATCAGTAACTGCATGTTTGAAGGTACCAACAGGCGTATAATACCTAAGCGCAGTACCCATATATAAGTGCAGCGTGTCCTTATTCAGGTAGTTATGAAATGGAAACGCAGGAACGTAGTTAGGATTGTGCCCAATAGAATCTTCTGCAATAGTATCGTTGATGGGATAATAATTGGTGTACACATAGCCTATGGTGCTCACATATACCAACGGATCAGCCTGCTGATAAATGGAATTAGACTTGGTGTCTGCGTAAGTCAAACTATCCAGCAGGTGTAAAACGCCATTAGTATCGGTAGAAGAATGATATTCCGTGAAACTTGTTGCGCTATTGAACCTGATACAGTAATTCGAATCCAGCATATTGTTGCGGTTGAAAACCATGTGATAAACTGTATTGGGAGAAAGACTCATGCTGTCAAATGCGGCAGTGCCCGAAATGCTCACGGGGTCAATGGCAGAAGGGGCTGACTTCGAACACGAAATAACGACAAGGGATATAGCTAAAGTGTAAAGCAGTTGTTTCATTTGTTGTCAGTTTTTTTGTAAAAATATA
>CAILMA010000544.1 GCA_903835145.1 uncultured Bacteroidota bacterium | reverse complement strand
TCCCAAGAAGTAGGTCCATTTAGCGTAGATGAATTACTGTTAAAAGGAATCAACGGAGATACCCCTATTTGGTATGACGGTATCCAAGATTGGACGATTGCTGGAAAAGTTCAAGAGATTTCAAGCAAACTTTATTCAAAGGCTCCGCCTCCGTTTATTAAACCGCAGCCACAACCAAATCAAACCGTAGCGCAACCAATCCAGCAAAAAACGAAGGTTAACGCCATTTTATCAATTATAGCAACGCTGATAGTCGCAACAATTGTTTTTTATGCTGTAATGAACGTAGCCAATAACCCTAACTCTATTCCAGGCATAAAGGTTGAAATAAACACGCCTAAACCGGTTGTCATTACGAGCAGAGCAGACAATTCAAAATCGGACATAAAAATGAGAGCCACTATCTATGCTACAATCCAAAACCAAGGCGGCAGTGGTAACGCAGCCGTGATTTTTCATTTAACCCAAGATGGCAATACATATGACCGGACGAAAATCATTCCCTTGGCGTCTAACGAAAGTAAAGATGTCGATGTCACTTTTGATGAAGTTAGGCGCTTAGGGGGTGAGATAAAATACAACGTTGAAGCACAGGCGCAGTAACTTGCATATTCCTATTGTACAAAACAGCACTGGCAAATCAGACCTGTTCTAATTAATACAATGACTTTATGCTCTTTCTTGCTACAGCCAGCTATATACTATGCTAAAATTTTAACCACCTTCTAAATGACAGCGTCATCAGCATCAAAATTTTAATGCTACAACGTTGCTACATAATCCTACACCATTTCCTTAAACCTACGCTTGCGGTCGGCTATTTTCTGATGCAGCCAGGGCGGCCAGTGGGTGCTGTCTTCAGCGTCATATATCCGCAGGTGTTGTTCGGTTCCGGGCTGCATCAGGTCGTCGGTGCTACAGTTGAGCATACTTGAGGCGGTAAGTATGCCGGAATGAGTAGCGCCCGCCACGCCATGAGAAAGCGTGCTGGCTCCGCACAAGTAAAGATTTTTTATCTCAGACTTATTCTTAAACCCAAACGGACCTACCTGCGTCAGCGTCTTTTCTGTTCCATATACATTGCCCTCCGTCGCATTTATATAGTACTGGTTCGTCTTGGGTGTCCCCAGTTCAGCCTGCACCACGTGGTTGCGCGCACCGGGTATCATCTTCTCCACATTATTCAGCAACTTCTCCGTTATCCGGTCCTTAAACCGGGTATAGGCATCGCCATGGTGGTCGTCAACGGTGTTAAACTGCTTAAAACTTTCATATTCTATATAGGTCACTACCTCTATATTGTGATACCTGCCATTAAAACTTGCCGGGTCTTTAAGCGTAGTGCAACTCACAAATGCAGCGGGAAACTCATCCCCATCAAGTATATTCGTCGCAATCATACTCTGGTAAAGCCCATCTATATCCGCGTCACGGAGCACCCAAATGTTTCCTGAATCAAATCCCGCAGCCTTCACGTCCATATCAAGTGTAAGGAACAGAATCAGCGACGTCACAGAATACTTCGTCTTACTCAATTTCTTCACCAGCCCCTTGCTTATATGCTCCTTTCCCACAAGGGAGAGATAAGTAATGGTAGGGTCAGCATTCGAAACTACATTTTTAGAATGGATCTCCTCTCCATTGGCAAGTAACACACCGTAGGCTTCCTTGTTCTTAATCAGTATTTTCTGCACTGGTGCGCTCGTTCTTAGCTCGCCGCCATGCCTCTTGTAAGCATTGGTCATAGCCTTCACTATTCCGCCGCCACCACCCATGGGGTAAAACGCCCCATCGAAATAATGCGACATCACTGCGCAATGCACCGGAAAGCTTGCCCTGTAAGGCGGAAGGCCGTGGTCACCACACTGCACGTTCAGCACAGCCTTGAGTAGTGGGTCCTGTATGTGCCAGTCTATTACCCGCTTCAGGCTAAACAAACTATACTTGCCCATTTGCGGCGTGCGAAACGGTATCGTGATGTTATCCCAGAAACCCTTCATCTTTGGTATCAGCTGAAGCTGATCACTCACATTTTTTACGAGGGTCAGGTACTTGTCAATGCTCTTTTGTTCTGCAGGAAAGTGGTCTTTAAGTCGTTCCTTTAGCTGTGCAACCCCTGCCGGCATATCTATTCGCTTATCCCCTATCCAGCAATGCTCATAGGCCTTTTCATTCATCCTGAAAAACACAAGATCATTGGCTATGCCAAGGCCCTCATATAAATCGCGGGTGGACTGCCCCTTATCCAGCAAACCTATATAGTGCACACCGGGGCAAAATCGCTGCCCCTTAAGAAAAAAACTATGACACCAGCCACCCGGCACATAATGCTGTTCCAATACCAACACCTTTTGGCCAGCTCTGGCAAGGCATATCGCAGTCGCAAGCCCGCCAGCCCCCGAACCTATAACTACCGTATCATATACTTTCATGCAGAATGTAAATCTATGCCATTTGTTCGGATTTCATTATTAAGGCTATAATTAATAATGCCACCCCTTGCATAGAGCATGAAAATATATTCCCAAAAAATAAATCAACAAACAAATACCATGTTCTGCCACCCCATCCCTCCCCGCAAATTCTTATCGTACTTTTGCAACATCATGCCACCCCGCTCAGCATCTATTAACGTCGGTACCGAAAAGCTACACTACCTTATTTCTGGCACAGGCAAGCAACTATTGCTGGCCTTTCACGGGTATGGCGAGGAGGCCTCGCTTTTCACACCGCTCAGTGCGTTACTCGGCGAGCAATGCACCATTCTTTCTTTCGACCTGCCCCACCATGGCGGTAGCATCTGGCAAGGCAATTCCCAACTCACCACACCGGCACTTGTACACATCGTTCGCCAGCTTATGAACATGTTTGGGGTCAGTAAAATTGCACTTACCGGCAACAGCATGGGCGGCCGCGTGTGCATTACTATTATAGATGAGATGCCGGAAGTCGTTTCCCGTGCTACACTTATAGCTACTGATGGCCTTGCTAAAGACTTCTTTTACAATCTCTTTACCCAAACCTTTATCGGTAAGCGGGTATTCAGGAACCTGCTCACCCGCCCCGCCAAATATTTTAAAGCAATAGAGTGGCTCCGCAAGCTGAAATGGATCGACGAATCACGATACAAGTTTGTGATGCACTACCTCGGCAGCGAGGGGTCCCGCAGCAGCCTTGGCCGCATATGGCCCGCCATGAGTGCCCTGCAGCCCAACCACGCCCGCGTAAAAACCCT
>CAILMA010000543.1 GCA_903835145.1 uncultured Bacteroidota bacterium | reverse complement strand
TTTCCGGTTCGTACTTGCAGAAAAAAGCAACAACGTCAGGCTCGATTCATTTCACCATGGAGCCACAAAAGTGAACCCAATACTCAAGTTTCACGTCTATAAAGTAACCTTTGAGGGTGCAAACATCCCAACTATAAAAGGACTAAAACAACAAAAGAATTATTACAATTATTTTCTGGGCAATGACTCATCAACTTGGAAGACTGGCATTCATCCCTACTACGCACTCGACTATTCCAATCTCTACAAGGATATCGACATGCACGTTTCGTCTGAAAAAGGGCATGTCGTATATGAGTTTAACGTAAAACCAGGTGCCGATGCAGCCCAGATCAAACTAAAATTTGACGGCCAGACCAACATTAAATTGAAAAAAGGGGACCTCATCGTTCAAACTTCCGTTGGCGATGTTATGGAGATGAAACCCTACGTTTATCAGTACATCAACGACAATAGGGTAAGTGTTCCATGCGAGTATGTACTCAACGACAATCAAATCACATTCAGCTTCCCTGAGGGTTACGACCATACCCACATGCTGGTAATTGACCCTACAATTGTATTCAGTACTCTCACCGGGTCTACTGCCGATAACTGGGGCTATTCCGCTACCTACGACAACAGCGGTAATTTTTACGCTGGTGGTCTCGTAAACTGCGCTCAATACGGAGGGCATTTCCCGGTAAGTACAGGAGCCTATCAAACTACATGGGGTGGTGGCTATTCTGCTGGCGGTGGCTGGCTGGCATATGCCGCAGATATCTCTATTATTAAGTACAACAGCTCAGGGTCTACACGCATTTATGCTACCTACATGGGCGGTTCAGGAAACGACCATGTGCACAGTATGATTGTTGATGCAAGCGATAACCTCATCATCGCAGGCCGCACAAAATCGTCTAATTATCCGGTTACGTCCGGTTGCTACCAGGGTTCCAACCGCGGCGGGTGGGATATCGTAGTTTCTAAATTCAACTCTGGTTGCACCGCACTTATCGGCAGCACTTACATAGGTGGTACCGGTGACGATGGCGTGAACTATGACTCCACAGAAGCAGGCTACGGTCAGCTCAAACACAACTACGGAGATGACTCCCGCAGCGAGGTGCAGATAGACAATGCCAACAACATTTACGTGGCAGGTTGCACAAACTCTACCAACTTTCCAACAACTTCAACTGCACTAAGAACTACTTTGTCGGGGATGCAGGATGGTATTGTTTTTAAAATGAATCCTACGCTTACCAGCCTCACCTGGAGTACTTACCTCGGTGGCAATGGCTCCGATGCTGCTTATGTGCTCGGATTCGACAGCACACAGGCAAATTTATATGTAGCCGGCGGTACCAACAGTAATGATTTCCCTACGGTTGCAGGGTGCTGGCAAACTTCTTACCGCGGCGATAGCGCCGATGGCTTCGTTTGCAAATTCCAGAACAGCGGCTCGTACAACCTGCTTAAATGCAGCTATGTCGGTACGTCCGGCTACGATCAGGTTTATGGTATTCAGGTCGACAATTCTGGTTTTGTGTACATGATGGGGCAATCCATAGGCGGCACTTTCCCAGTTACATCGGGCGTTTACACAAATGCCAATTCTACCCAGTTCATCATGAAAATGGATGGCGACCTTACCACAGACCTCATATCCACTGTTTATGGCTCAGGTGCATCGGGCTACACCAATATCTCCCCGGTTGCATTCCTTGTCGATACCTGCTCCAACGTTTATGTGTCGGGCTGGGGTGGTAACCTCGGGCTCTCAGGTGGTAGCAGTGGCGGCACTACGGGCATGCACGTTTCTTCCGATGCGCACCAGTCCACGACTGACGGAAGCGACTTCTACTTTATTGTTCTTGGTGCGGGCATGACCACACTTCGCTACGCAACGTTTTTCGGCAGGAGCTGCACCAGCCCCGGCTTTGGTGAGCACGTCGATGGTGGTACAAGCCGCTTCGACAAGCACGGTATCATATATCAGGCTATATGCGCCAGCTGCGGAGGCCCTTCGGGTGCATCAGGTGGTTGCACAGCCCCCTTCCCAACTACAACCGGCGCCTGGAGCGAGGTCGATTCTTCCGTCCAGAACTGTAACGAAGACGCCCTCAAAATTGCTTTTAGCCTCGGGCCTGTGCACGTTGCCATTGCAGCATCGCCAAGTACTTCCGGCTGCGCACCGCTTACTATTAGTTTCACTAATCTTACGGTGAACGGTCTTACATTTTTATGGAATTTTGGCGATGGCACTGCCACAGATACTGCTTTTTCACCCACTCATACCTTCGTTAGCCCGGGTAACTATATCGTCACGCTATCTGCCGCCAACAGTAACGCCTGTTTCGTTACAAACGACACACTGAGGCTCACCATCACTGTTGATAGCAACAGCATAAGACCAGACTTTACAACAACCGTTGTCGACAGTTGCGGCCCATACAATGTATCATTCACTAATACCTCTGTTTACGGCACCTCATCCGGCGCAAGTTCCTATACAATATTTCATTGGTATTTTGGCGATGGTACCAGTTATACCGGCACTACACCACCACTGCATAACTATGCCGATACCGGCACCTACACCATTACACTGGTTATGATTGATACCACTGCGTGTAACTCTCCCGATTCCATTACCAAGTCCATTACGCTCATTAATACAAAAGTATCAGGTAGCTTTGTTATCCCCGATTCTGTTTGTGTAGGCACAACAATCACTCCGGTTACAAGTGCTACAAATGCTATTTCTTATACCTGGACTTATGCCGACTCCATAACATCTTCCGGAAGCAATCCTTCGTTTGTTATGAACGTTGTTGGTACGTTCACCGTTACATTGGTTGTCCGTAACCCGGGCGCTTGCAACGGTGCTGATACATTTACCCACGTTATCAGTGTAATGCCTGCACCAACCGCTAATTTTTCGTTCGTGCCAATAACTGCCGAAGAAAATACGCCTACTACGTTCACCAACCTTTCTACCAATGCCACCCGATATTCCTGGGATTTTGGCGACGGGTCAGGAAGTGCGGAGTTGAATCCCGTACATCAGTTCAATAAAACAGGCACTTATAAGACTTGCCTTACTGCTTACAACAACAGCAATTGTCCGTCAATAGCCTGCAAAGAGGTTCCTGCTGACGTGGTGCCTATCATCGGTCTGCCAAGCGGCTTTAGCCCTAATGGCGATGGTGAAAATGACATATTGTACGTTCGTGGTGCTGCTATTAAAACACTTGATCTCAAAATCTACAATCGCTGGGGTCAGATGATTTTTGAAACCCAAAGCAAGGAAATTGGCTGGGATGGTACTTTTAACGGGCAGCCACAGCCAATTGATGCTTACGGTTATGTGCTGAATGTGTCTTTTATTGATGGCAGCAGTAAGGTTTTGAAAGGAAATATAACATTATTACGATGATTGCTAAATACATATTCAGGGTAGTCTTTTTTTCTTGCTTCCTGCCATTAGGTGGGGCGTTTTGCCAGAGTATGCATTTTTCGCAGTACTTCAATGCCCCCATGTTACTGAATCCCGCTAACACAGCACTAACTCCCGATAACGATTTCAGGATAGGTGCCAACTACCGCAATCAATGGGCAGTGCTACCGGTTCCGTACACTACATTTTCGGCCTATGGCGATCTTAAAATTGGCGGCAACCGCGGTTCCGATCACCCCAATTGGCTCGGAATTGGCGGGGCAGTATTTAGCGATAAAGCAGGAACGGCTAACCTCAGCCTGCTGCAAATGCAGGGTTGTCTGGCATATCACCTCCACATGAGTGCGCATTCCATGCTCTCTTTCGGCGGGTCAGCATCATACGTTCAACGGTCTGTCGATTTTAGCGCACTTACTTTTGATACCCAATGGGACGGTTACGAGTTCAATGCACACCTGCCTACGAGCGAAAAAAATGGACTCATAAAAACCAACTATACTTCCGTTGCTGCCGGGTTTAACCTGGCTTTCTTTCCAAATCAGGCCGTTTACATAAAGCTGGGTGGTAGTGCCCTCAATGTTAATCAACCAGTAGAAAGCTTCTATGGCAAAGGCAATACCGTGGGGCTTCGTCCAATCGGTAATCTCGACGTGCTCATCCGCGCCAGTCCCGATTTGATCTTGAATCCATCCATCTACTACACTACTCAAAATGCAGCATCGGAGCTTGTAGCTGGAACATTATCCCGCATCAATCTCGGCGGTGCGCGCGATGCCCAATCGTCTCAGCTCATCCTCGGCGTCTATTACCGCCTCGGCGATGCCCTTATAGGTGCGGCAGGCTATCAGTTTGGCGGATTGCAATTCATGGCGAGTTACGATTTTACAATGTCGTCACTCGCTCCGTATAATGCCAGCTACGGCGCAATGGAATTTTCAATTTCTTACGGCGGCAGTTACACCAGGAACAAGGGAAACACAATGTACAGTTGCCCGCGCTTCTAATAGATTTTCAAACAAGCATTCTTGTTTGCATGTCTCGTTGCGCTTTCGG
>CAILMA010000542.1 GCA_903835145.1 uncultured Bacteroidota bacterium | reverse complement strand
TCGTGAAAATTTAATTCGAACGACTGAAATTCAATTAAAATCTGCTTTGCGACTGATAATAGACGTAAAAACTCAGGCAATCCTTTGGTGTACTTTGATATTTTTTTCGCGGGTGCCGCAGCAAATAGATTGAATATGGTATTATTTCAATTTGAATGCGGCAAGGTGTACATTTTCCTCTTTTATCGTTCACATACATCAGATCGCGTTTCGGTAGCTATAGTCCACTTGTATGAAACGCAAATACGCTCAATTGTTGTTTGGCTTTTTTACTTTTGCTGCTTCATTAGTATCTTCACCCATTATGGCAAAAACTGTTTCGAACCCATCCGTATCCAATTCCGCTTCCAGTGCAGCTGGCACTGCACAAGGCTTTGTGCCTAATGTTGAAAGTGACCAATTGTGGGGAAAGATATTTCTGGTAAGTCTTGTTGTCATTTTCATTGCAATGACTACCATGAGTTTTTCATTTGGCCTATCTGGCGATGAGGTGGATATGAATGAATATGGTAAGGCCATACTTAAGTACTTCACTTCTTTCGGCAGCGACCAGACCGTTTTCAATATGCCGAAGGAATTTGACCGTGATGGCGTAATTCAATATTATGGTGGTTTTTTTGATTTGATTTGTGCTGTGGTGAATAAAATTTCTCCATTTGCCGAGTACACTACAAGACATATATTAAATGCATGGGCTGGCTTTTTGGCCATTTTATTTGCTGCAAAAATTTCATCGCGCAGTTTTAATAAACAAACCGGAGTGGTTTGCGCCTGGCTTATGTTCCTATCTCCTTTCTTTTTGGGTCATGCTATGAACAACCCAAAAGACATTCCATTTGCAACCGCATACATCGCGGCTATCTATTTTACTATTAAATGGTTTGAGCACCTGCCAAAGCCTTCTATTCGCGATTATGTTTTGCTCATACTTGCCATTGGTATAACTATCGATGTGCGTGTGGGAGGTATATTGTTACTACCTTATCTTTTTGTGTTTGCTGGTATCATTTTCGTTGTTAAAAAATGGTTTCAACAGGGTGACGTAGATCTGAAATCATGGATAAAGCCATTGCTTATCGTGGCTGTGGCTGGCTACCTTGCCGGTAGTTTGTTCTGGCCTTACGGACAGAAAAATCCTATTTCAAATCCGCTAACGGCATTGCATGAAATGAGTAATTTTAAGGTAAGCATTGGTCAGCTTTTCGAGGGAACTAAGACACCTTCAAGTGAATTGCCTTCTAACTACCTCATCAAAAGTTTCTTGATTACTAATAGCTATGCATTGCTGATAGGCATTGTGCTCATGTTTGTTTTTCTACTGAGTATAAGAAAAATGGGAAAGGCCCCTGCGGTTTATTTCGTGCTGTTCACTGGCTTGTTTCCTATATTCTATATCATTTATTCAAAGGCCAATGTGTACCATGCATGGCGCCACGTTATGTTTGCGTTTCCATCGCTTGCCATTGCTGCTGCCGGTGGCTGGTATTGCCTTTCCAACTACCTCGCGAAGAAAAACTTTAAATATGGTATAGCGATTCTCGGTTTGTTGTTACTTGAGCCATTGTCCTTTATTGTTAGTTCTTACCCAAACACAGTTTGCTATTTCAATGCATTTGCCGGGGGAGTTAAAGGCGCATATTGCAATTATGAAATGGATTACTATTATAACAGTCTAAAGCAGGATGCAGATTGGTTCAAGAAAAATGTGCTGCCGACGGTGAAGCAGGGTGATACCGTTATCATAGCAAGCAATGCTGCCCACTTGGTATTGCAATACTTTAAAGATAATAAAAACGTGCGTGTGACTTATATCCGGTACCCTGAGCGGGACCAAAAAAACTGGGATTACTCTATTTATCACATTGCGTTGATACCGGAAGATGAAATTAAAGCCCGGACGTGGTTCCCTAAAACTGTGCTGTTTAAAGCTGAAGTGAGTGATTGTCCGCTCTCTGCGCTTACAAAAAGGCCATCTTACGACGATCTGAAAGGGTTTGACGCGCTCAAAGAAAATAAGGTTGATACTGCAATCAGCTACTTCAACAACTACCTGAAAGTTGACCCCGATAATATTGAGATGCTCAACATGATGGGCAATATTTATCATCAATTGCATCGCGATGACCTGGCGCAACAATACAATGCGCGCATCAGCAAGTTGCTGAGCAGCACGGAGTAGTTTATCAGCCACAACGCCAGTTTCCATATTTCACTTCATTAGAAGCCATTTACGCCCATTAAGTTGGGCTGTAAATGGCTTATTTTTTTAAGTCCCAGTTGATTTTAGCTGAACCGTGTTACCAAATCGTTGTGTTTGTTATTTTAAAAAATATTTTTTACTAAATTTGTTAATCGTTAGGTAATTGTTTTTACCTTTGTTGTATAGTTGTAATTGAAAAAATTAATTAACAAAAGCTGTAACAATTTATTTTCTCTAAAACACATAAAACAAACAAACTATGAAATGGATTTTACTTTTGGTTCTGGCTCTACCTACTTTCCAGGCAACTGCCCAAAACATGGGAAAGAAGTATGAATTTATCAATACCGTTGTGGACAGGATACCGTTGAAATCGGGTATGCCTTACTACGATTCGAGTGTTGATCAAAATGACGAAATAGGATTAGGTATTTTGTTCTCAAAGGCTTGTAAAATATAGATTGATACTGTACCTTTAATGTATGTTTGAGGGAGTAAGCATTAAGAATTTTCGGGATAAATTTTCAACTGAGGA
>CAILMA010000541.1 GCA_903835145.1 uncultured Bacteroidota bacterium | reverse complement strand
TTTTACATTATAATTTACAATAATGACTGTTAGCTTCATGCCTCTGTATTCAATCTCAATATTGGATGGCGAATATAAGTAGATTTATTTCCGTAACGGAATTGCATTGATAATATTGCCACAAAACGGCTTATGCCTTCACCTTAGGTTAATATAATTACACGTAAATCAAATATCAGCCCACGACGCCATCAAACTTTTTAATATTAAGTTCATCGGGGCATTCTGCAAGCAACTGACTTACCGTTTTATTCAGAACCGGATGCACATACCCCGCAGCAATATCACAAAGCGGCATAAGCACAAACATTCTTTCCTGCAAAAAAGGGTGGGGAAGTATCAAATCACCTACAGTAATAATATCATGATTATAAAAGAGAATGTCAATATCGAGAGTCCGTGGCCCCCATTTGATATGGCGTTGGCGGCCAAGTTGGGTTTCAATGCTATGTATTTCAACAAGCAAATCAAGTGCTGTAAGTTCAGTTTGTAAACACACACACATGTTAATAAAATCAGGTTGGTCGGTTATGCCCCATGCCTTCGTTTCATAATAAGAGGAAACACTCGCAACCACGCCACATTTTTGCTGCAGCAATTTTACAGCCTGCTCCAGCCACCTAATTCTGTTGCCTTGATTGCTGCCGAGCGACAAATACACATCATTCATAAAGCCGTAAAGGTATTTATTTAATCAACGCTCCTTGGCGATGAAAATGGCCACTTGGAAATTTTGATAGTTCTTTCAGTAATTTTTGATTAAAGTGGGCAGAAAAACGTGTTAATAAGGTCGATTTTTTTCTCCGTTTTTTCAGGATTTCATATTAATGACATATCTTTAGCCAAAATTCATATTGGAATAACAAAATTAAAAACTTTATATGAAAAAGACTTTTTTACTATTACCTATTATCCTTGGCTTGGTTTATGTAATTACAACGGGTTACAGTAGTGGTTATGCTGCGTCGACAACTGGAGACAGGTCAGGTGCCGACGGTAGCACTGGTTGCGGTGGGTGCCATTCTACTTCTGCAACTACAGGTATCGGTGTTACAGTTACGCTTGACTCTGCTGGCACTACAATAACACATTATACACCAGGACATTCTTATAACATTAAACTTGTTGGCGTCAATAACCTCTCGGCATCAACTTCGCTTCCCGGTTTTGGATTTATCTTGTCAGCAGTAAAGTTGGCTGGTTCTGGTACATCTTCTGCAGCTGACCTTGGCACTTTCGGCAGCTCGTTACCAACGTTTTGTCAAAGTTCTACGATAACTTCCAGCTCACGTACAGTTATAGAACATTCAAGAAGAATTTCAGCTTCTACAGGCAGCGGAGCGGGAGCAGGGGCAACAACCTATTCTGAACTGATACCATGGACAGCACCCAGCGCAGGTTCGGGTTCTGTAAAATTATTTCTTGTCATAAATGCCGTAAACGCCGATGGCAGCGCATCTTCTGCTGACAAATGGAATAACACTACCGATACTGTTTATGAATCAACTTATGGTACTATAGCTCCAATTACTGGTACTGACACCGTTTGCGTTGGTGCAACTACTACACTTAGAGATGCATCTACCGGCGGCACATGGAGCAGCGTTGTTACTTCTATAGCTACTATTTCTTCCGGCGGTGTTGTTTATGGTGTTGCACCTGGCGAAACTATCATATCTTATACATCTTCGGCAGGTACGGCAACAACTACGGTTACTGTACTTGCAGCAACAACGGCGGGTACCATCTCTGGTTCGTCTTCTGTTTGTGCGGGTTCTACTACTGCATTTACCGATGCGGCAACTGGTGGCAGCTGGAGCAGTGGTTCAAGTGGGGTTGCTACAGTGAGTGCATCAGGCGTTGTGACCGGAGTTTCGGTAGGTACATCAATTATTACGTATACAGTTACCGGCCCTTGCGGAACAGCAAGAGCTACCAAAACAATTTCTGTAACTGCCGGTGCCTCCGCAGGAACCATTAGTGGGGCAAGCACAGTTTGTCCACATGACAGTATCACCCTTACCGAGACCGTAACTGGCGGTACATGGACCAGTTCCAACACTGCTCTGGCTACAGTATCTGGTACTGGTAAGGTATTCGGCGTTGCAGCAGGCACATTGAATATAAGCTATTCTGTAACAACTTCTTGCGGCACAGCTGTTGCGATACATGCCGTCACGGTAATTCCTTCTACCAATCCCGGAACGATATCTGGATTTTCATTTATTTGTACCAGCACTTCTATATCTCTGTCAGAAACAGTGACTGGTGGTACATGGTCAATAACCAATACATCATTGGCAACCATCAACTCCAGCGGAACTGTTTTTGCAGGTAGCACATCGGGGTTAGATACAGTAAAATATAGTGTTACGGGTAGCTGCGGAACAGCCGTTGCCACATACGTGGTGACTATCGGTTCCACTGCAGCAAGAGCAGCTGGGTATCTTAGGGGTATGGACTCTGTATGTGTTGGTTCATCAATTGCTTTAACCGATTCAGCAGGCGCTGTTGGCGGAACTTGGAGCAGCAGCGCCACGAGTATCGCTACTGTTGATGCAACTGGCCACGTGACGGGTGTTTCTTCAGGTACTACTACAATCACATATATCATACGGTCCTCAACCTGCGGTTCTGATACTGCCACTAAAAATGTAAAAGTTATTTATGGCGTACCAACAATAACCGGCACGTTGTTTACCTGCGTAGGCGCAACTGACAGTTTGCACAATGCGGTTTCAGGCGGTTTGTGGGCAAGCAGCAACCCTTCTATAGCAGCAGCAGCAGCTGGCTTTGGTACGGTAATGGGCGTTTCTGCCGGTACAGTAACCATTTCTTACACAGCCGCAAGTGGTTGCCGTACCACTATTCCTTTCACAGTTTATCCTATTCCTGCTGCCATAACAGGTGTTATGCACACTTGCCCGGGCCTTACAACTTCATTGGCTGACGCAACAAGTGGTGGCTCATGGACTGCTCAGGATACTACAATGGCTAAGGTGAGTGCAACAGGCGTAGTTACTGGTATTACTGCAAGCACAACTACTATTACTTATACTATTCCTTCACACGGTTGCCATGTAACAACTACTGTCGTTGTAAATCCAATACCTGCATTTATAACTGGTCAGGATGCAATATGCTCTACGCTTACAGATACGCTCCATGACCTTACAGCGGGCGGAACTTTCTCCAGCAGTACTGGTTCTATTGCTGTTGTAGATGGTACAACGGGTGTGGTAACCGGAGTAGGAAGCGGTATTGATAACATTACATACACATTGCCAACGGGTTGTTATGTTACTAAAACGGTAACTGTTCATCCTTTGCCAAATCCTACCATTTTCTTTAACTGGGTTTCTAACACATTCAGTGTAGGTAACTACTATACAAGCTACAAATGGTATCTGAATGGTGTTGTAATACCAGGAGCTGTTACCTACAATTGCGCTGCTTTTGTAAATGGCACTTACACAGTTTTTGTAACGGATACTTTCGGATGCGAAAACCTTTCAACAGCATATGTACTGACTAACCTTGGCGTAGAACAGGTGAACAGCGCAAGTGCAATAACTATACACCCGAACCCAACTACCGGAAACCTGATAATAGATGCGCCAGTAATGGTGAATGCAGTTGTGACCGGCCTCGAAGGCAGGGTAGTAATGGAGCAGAAAAACGCGAAAACAATGGACATCAGCTCATTGCCTTCCGGAATTTACATGATGTTGTTGTTTGATGAAAACGGCAATAAACTTGCAGTGCAAAAAATAGTAAAACAATAATTACCAACAATACTTGATGCTTAACTAAACAAAAAATGACCTCCGGCCTTCGGGGGTCATTCTCTTTTAGGATATGTTACTAAGTGAAGATGTATTGTTACAAGCCGTGATAACTCACCAAACCTGAACTTCCCGTTCCAGCTCTATTCCGAATTTCTTTTCAACTGAGGCGACTATTTCGCCGGACAGTTGCCAGATTTCTGCGCCACTGGCACCACCATAATTAACCAATAC
>CAILMA010000540.1 GCA_903835145.1 uncultured Bacteroidota bacterium | reverse complement strand
GTGGTCCGGAGCCTTCTTCATAACCAGATTCGTCACTCCCCCTATCGCATCACCTTCCATAGATGGAGTGAGCGATTTTATCACTTCTACCCTATCCAGAATTTCTGAGGGAAAAACGTCGAGGGGCACATAGCGACCTTTGTCATCAGGGCTCGCCACCTTTACACCATCAACAGTGGTGTAATTGTAGCGCTTGTCCATGCCCCTGATTGCAGCATACCTTGCGTCACCGTTGGCATTGCGCTCCACCTGAATACCGGACACGCGTTGCATCAAGTTTGCTACTGTAACATCCGGCAGCAACTCAATGGTTCGGGCGGATAGAATGTTAACGACCTGGTCGCTGTTCTTTTCCAGATTGCGGGCTTCTTCGTCACTACCGGTTTTCAATTTGGCGGAAACGCTTACTTCGGTCAATACTGAAGTGGAGTCCTCCATCAGCACGTTGATTTCAACGGTTTGGTCGTCTTTGATAGACAGGTGTTTTTTGAACGTCTTAAAAGATGCGTATTGCACCCTCAGGTCATATTCACCTACGGCCACGGAGGTAAGTGTGTACGTACCATCAAGACCCGACGATGTACCTGTCTTGGTACCTTCAAGCATCACGACAGCCCCGGCAAGCGGCTCACCTGTGCCTTTTTCACTGATAATACCTTTGATGGTTGCTGCCCACGATGCTGAGCTACTCAATAAAAGCAAAGAAAACGAGAGAAAAATTCCTGTTTTACAAATTGACATTCTGGAAATTTTCTGCAAATATAGAAGCCAGTCTAACCGGTTTATATAAGAAACAAAAGCATAGCGATAAGGTAATTATTTAGCAACAATAAGTTAATATCTCAATTGACCCTTATTGCCAGTAACGGTAAAATCAGCTCAAAACGTTGCTTAATTTATAAATCGATTCCAACAATTGAATGCTCCTGTTTTTTGGCCAGCGCCATTTGCTGTCACTATCAGGTGATTATAACCGAAAGCGGGTCATAATATGGGTGACAAAATATTCACCCGTGGCTTGGTAGTGCATACTTTTTATTCACCTGCCAGTGTGGTAAATTCGCCCTGCTGGCTGCGGGCTAAAGCACCATGTCCCTGAGCCTTCCAGGCCGCCGCAGGCCCGCGCAGTCAGGAGCTGCAAGTCCCTTTTCTGAATCAATTCAAGGGTAAAGGCAAGCTTGTACATTGCCGGGCTTTGCAAAACTATCGCCGCACTCAGCCAATACCCAGTTCGCACCCGGGCGCAATTTCAGTTACTTCAATAAAATCGCCCCACGGGTGCGGCCATTCCAGCTATAAAGCGATATCCTCCCAAACTTCTGGGATAGGTGCAGACGTCTTCAAATTGGTGAGAAAAGAATCATGCACGAGTATATAAATAAATAGTATCTATATTGGTAAAAATTAGCAAGTTTTCTTACATTAGCAAAAATTAAAACCAATGAAAATCATAAAATATTTGCTGCCTGCCTGCCTATTGCTCTTGTCTGGTGCAACATTTGCACAAGCTCGCAAAACAACCGGCAACGCAACCTGGACACGAACTATCTCGAGAACAATATTTCTCGGCGACACACTTAACACCGACGGTTCCAAAATAAGAATGGAAAATGGCAATGAAACGCTCGCCGAGATTTTTGAAAAAGCAATCAAATCGGGAAGACTTACCGCCTACTCCAACGAAGATACCAAGTTCACCAAGGTGCTAACCAAAAAACAGATTGAGCAGATTTTTACCGGAAAGATAGATACCATGACGCAAACTGACCCTGTGAGTGGGCAAACCGTGCAGCGCGTATTTAGAATAGACATAAACTACAGCTGGTTCAACAATTACCGGCTCCTGGAAGAATGGGTGTTTGACCGCCAAACGGGGAAAACAACGATTCAAATGACCGGTTTAGGACAAATGGTGGCCATTTACAGTGAAGATGGCATGTTCAGGGGATTCCAAACTGTCTATTGGCTAAAATACAATGACGTGAAAAAAATCCTTGCAGAATTCGAAAAACTGCACCCTACCTGTAACATCGGGCTCGCTGCATGGAACGACTATTTTAGCGAAAAAACGAAATAAGCACCTATTGCCAACCCGAGCCTTTAGCCCACCTGCTTTTGTTATAAATGTCTTCTTCGTTTTGAGCATAATAGCCCAAAGCAGAGACGGTATTGCACAGACCAGACCCACTTCCAAAACGGAAGAGAACTCCGAACCCGCTGAACTATGGACTCGTTTTGCTACTGACAAAATATACCCCGGCGATACAACTGTTCGCGAGGATAAAAAACTCATTTTTCAGGGCGATGATCGCGCGCTGGCTGAATTGATATATGACGCTATTCATGAAAACAAGCTCATGGCTTATCCCCCGGCTGACAATATATTGATAGCTCCCATGTCGCATGCTGCCATCATGAAAGTCTTTGAACCCAAAAGAGATACCGTAGTTTCAGACGATGTCGTAACCGGAATGACGATAACAAAAATCTTTACATACGATATTAATTTTTACTACGATTTTGACTATGCAGCTAAAATTTATGACGCAATTTGGGCTGACTACCTGGGCAGCGACTGATATCGTCGTTAAGTTAATGTAAAAAGCCCCACCCGGCGCATGCTGAATGAGGCTTTTCTATTATAAGTTTAGGCTATTTCATTGGCGTTACCATTACATCCATAATGATCCACACTTCAGTTGATTTCTTAAAGGCTCCGTTCTTGGGCGTTATGGTAAAGTCATGATACACCTTACCGTCTTTAGTTTGTTCTGTATGGGTAACCGATAACACGCGGCGCTTCCCACCCTTTAGTTTTACCTTAAAACTGGTCATTTTTATTTCCGCAGGTAAGCTTTCATACACATGAACGGGCTCGTCAATCTGATCTCGCTTACAGTTGATTAAGGTTTCCAGCAGTATGCGCCTTTTATAACTGACGCCGGCGCAGTGTTCGGGCTCGGTGCACATCTGCTCAGTAGTGAGCTTCATCTCGTGAACCGGAGGCAAAGTAATGTAATAGTCCTGAGAAAGAGCAGCAAGCATCACCAGCAAAATATCGGCAACAATGTTTTCAGGCTTGTACTTATAATAATATTTTGAAACACTTGCGGTAGCATAACTTTTTTTCTTTTTGCGCTCTT
>CAILMA010000539.1 GCA_903835145.1 uncultured Bacteroidota bacterium | reverse complement strand
TCTCCAAGGTTTATAAGAGCGGGAAAGTTGAATGGTATTTTGGCTGTTATACACTTGAAAACCCGAGCATATTTAGCGGAATATTCGTCAATAAGTTTGAAGAACTCAGGGCTTGAGCTGTTGTTATCAATAACTATAATTTCAAAATCCCGATAGGTAGTCAAGTTGAAAATTGAATCTATTGCAATTTTCAACATCGCCGCCTGATCCTTCGTTGGAATTATAATACTTACTCTACCAGGCGATTTTACGATGTACTTTATGGTAAATACACCTTTGAATCCGTCAACTTCACATACTTCTCCGGGGGTATTTCGCCTTGTGAGCATTTGTTCTAAGGCGAGTTTGGCAAGTTGTTGGTATTCGGGTTTATAGGTAACGTCCTGCTCAAATTTGTGCATCAGTATTTTGGGGATATGGGCAATGGCTGATGTGTTTTCAGTTGCACGCAGCAACAAATCGTATAATATGGCCGGGCCCAATGCAGGGCGAAACCCGCCCGCTTTTTCGAAAAGAGTGGTACTAATTGTAAAACAATCGCCAATATAATTTCGCGAAAGCAAGCTATGCGGCGACCAATCAGGCTTAAAATAGGGGGTATGGTAATTGCCATAATTGTCAACGAGGTCGTCGTCACTGTAAATTAATTCTGATTGCGGGGTAGTGCCCAATTGTTTTGCAATAGCTAACAAGTACCCAGGCGCAAGCAGGCTGTTGGACGTGATAAAAGTCAGAAATTTTGAGCTGTTGTTTGCTATTATTCGATTTAACTGATCTGTATTTCGCGTAAAACCAAGGTGCTCATGTACGGCTATTTTCTTGCTGTCCTCACCATAATTATTCACATTTTTTCGTGCATTTTGCAATAGCTTTCCATTGCACAATATCAACAGTTCCCAGTTGGCGTATAATTGTTTTATCACTGAATGAACAACCAGATCAGGGAAACTTTCTTCTTCACCATCGAGTATTAGTACAAAGCTGTGCAAAGTACTATCGCTGCTACGGGCCAATATTTCATTGTATTCTTTTTGCAGGTGTTCTGTGGTTTCGGCTGTTTTTACCCAGATGTTGTAGTCAGCTTGTTTTTCGTTGACAAAACCAAATTTTGTAAAACGCCTGCGTATCAGGCCAAGGGCGTACTTCAGCCCTGGAGCAGTACATAAAAAAAGAAAAAATTGAAACAATGTTTTGAAGACATTTTCATTAGCATTTTTAATTTTATGAAAATCGTTCTTCATTTTGCAAGGGCGTGAAATATAAAAACAGTCAGCTTGAATTGAAATCAAAAGTATTTAAAACAACTGCTTATAATTGGCACAAATATCGGCGGCCAGACCTTGCTTAATAATTGTCCCGCCATCAAGCAGGATAGCAGTGTCACATAATTTTTGCACATCATCAGGAAAGTGAGACACAAACAAAATCGTCTTTCCCTCAGATTTTACCTGAAATATTTTCTCCATACATTTTGCCTGAAACCCCTGATCGCCTACAGCAAGTACCTCATCTATTATCAGAATATCAGCATCATTGGCAACTGAAATAGAAAATGTCAAGCGCGCCAGCATACCTGATGAATAGCGCTTTGCAGGCATGCGTAATACTTCGTCGCTCAATTCCGAAAATTCAACTATGCTTTGTACTGCGTTGGTATCTTTACGGGCTTTACCATAAAGTGAAAGTAAGAGCTCCATATTTTCATAACCGCTCAGTTCCAGCTCCAAGCCTGCGCCTATTGCCAGAATGGGTGCAAATGTACCATTGATGGTCATTTTTCCTTCCTGAGGTTTTATTACTCCGGCTATAGTGCGCAAAAGTGTGCTCTTACCGGAACCATTCCTGCCGAGTATACCCATGCACTCACCACGCTTTACCTCAAACGAAATATTTTTTAAAATTGTTTTGCTGCAAAACGGGTTTTTGCGATGGGTTATCAAATCTTTTATAGAATGGATGCCCATATTGTTTTGCCAAAAACTGACAGTAACATTTTCAAACGATATAAGGCTATCTGTACCCATTACTATTATATAGAGGAAATAAATTGATTTTTGAGCTTGTTAAAAACGAACATACCCATCATGAGCATTACGAGTGCAATAATAGTACAATGCACCCACATGGAGGCCGGCGGCAGATCGACGGGCTGGTAAATAATGAATCGTTCGAGTTTAATGAAGTAGTAAATAGGATTCAGGGTAACCACGAATGCCGATTTTTTTGTGATCACCTCCTCGGCATATGCAATGGGGGTGAGGTAAAATATGGCAGGCTGAATGGTACCCCACATGATACCTACATCCCTGAAAAATACATTGAGCGAGCAGAATATGAGCGTAAGTCCAAACGAAAAAACACTAAACAGGAGCGCAACAGGTATTATTAAAAATAACTTGAAGGAATAAACGATGCCAAACCAATGCATGGCAATAAGGAAAACCACCAGAGTAAGCATAAGGTTAAACAGCTCACTTATTACCTCGGACAACGGAAAAAAGATAACCGGAACATTTAGCGACTTGATGATGCCCGCCGAACTGATGATACTTGCAATCGACTGGTTGGTGACGTTTGAAAAGAAAAACCAAAAAATAAGACCCGATGTTGCATAAAGCACGTAGTGCTCCATAGGAGACTGCGAACTGAAAACAACGATGAGTATGAGCAAATAAAGTAATGGCTTGAAAAATCCCCAGAAAAAACCAACAAGTGAATTTTTGTACCTTAATATTACATTGCGCTTACTTAATGAATATATTCGGGAGATATTTTGCACGCTCTATATTTGTTGATATTTTACAGCCAAAAGTTACTACAGCCGCTAAAATTAAATGAAATTATTTATAAACGCACGTTTCCTGACTCAACCGATTTCGGGGGTGCAAAGGTATGGAATTGAATGCAGCAGGCAAATAAAAAAACTTAACCCGGAAACTATTTTCGTTACCCCGGCAAACATCATTCATACTTCAATCGCTGCTGAACTCGGAGCTATTACCATAGGAAAAAATACCGGGCATAGGTGGGAACAAATTGACTTGCCTCGTTATTTAAAATCAGTTGATAGTCCGCCTTTAATAAACCTGGCGAACACCGGGCCGCTATTTTACAAAAATTCATATCTCACCATTCACGACCTTGCCTTTCACCACCATCCCGAATGGAATAGCCGGGCGTTTTCTCTATGGTATAATTTCTTAATTCCTAAAATTGCTAAAAAGAGTCGAGGCATTTTCACCGTTAGCGATACTATGAAGCAGGAATTAATTAAATATTACCATATCCCGGAGCATAAAATTG
>CAILMA010000538.1 GCA_903835145.1 uncultured Bacteroidota bacterium | reverse complement strand
TTGCTAATCCAGCTTATAACGCAGATCGGGGGCCTGTTGATATGTATAGTGGTCGTGTGCATTTTGAATTTTAAATTCATAAAAGAGATATATGATCCTAAAAATATCATTTTTTAAAACAATTTAACTACTTTAATCTGCACTGACAAGGTAAATACATTAACTTACTATTTTATCTTGTCCACGTTTGACAAAAAATAACGTGTAGAGTATTTTGACTTAAATATGCAAGCTGACCGGACTACCGGAAGCCAGTGCGTCCAATAAGGGCCACTGGCTTTTTTTTGGCCAAAATTTAGTCGCCGATCAACTTAGCACAACCCTCAGGTAATTATTATGGCAAATTGGTTTACAGATAACTCACAATCAATAGGTAGAACGCCCTTAGTGCGTCTTAATAGAGTGATTGATGGTGCTCCGGCAACTGTATTAGCAAAAATTGAAGGCAGAAATCCGGCTTATTCTGTTAAATGTCGCATAGGTGCGGCCTTGATTTGGGATGCGCAAAAACGTGGTTTACTCGGTCCAGGTAAAGAACTCGTAGAGCCTACCAGTGGCAATACCGGTATTGCCTTGGCTTTTGTGGCGGCCGCTATTGGTACCCCTTTAACATTAACAATGCCAGAAACAATGAGTATTGAAAGACGAAAGTTACTCATAGCCTATGGCGCAAAGTTAGTGTTAACAGAAGGTGCAAAGGGTATGAGTGGTGCTATTGCAAAAGCAGAAGAAATTGCCGCGTCTGATCCAGATCGTTATGTGTTATTGCAACAATTTAAAAACCCTGCAAACCCCGCTATACATGAAGTCACTACAGGCCCAGAAATTTGGGAAGATACAGATGGCGAAATTGACATATTAGTGTCAGGCGTAGGTACAGGAGGTACCATTACAGGAATCTCTAGATATATTAAACAAACTCAAGGTAAAGCTATTCAATCTATTGCTGTAGAGCCAGCCGCCAGCCCTGTTATTAGTCAATACCGTGCGGGGCAGCCTTTACAACCCGGCCCACATAAAATCCAAGGCATTGGTGCCGGTTTTATTCCAGAGAATCTTGATCTGTCTGTGATCGATGAAGTGCAACAAGTCACTAATGAAGAAGCCATTGAATATGCACGTAGACTCGCCCAAGAAGAAGGTATTTTGGCCGGAATATCATGCGGTGCAGCCGTTGCTGTCGCTAGTCGCATTGCTAAACGCCCAGAAAATGCCGGTAAAACCATTGTCGTTATATTGCCAGACTCTGGAGAGCGTTATCTAAGCTCGGCACTTTTTGAAGGTATTTTTGACGCGAGTGGTTTTGCAGCATGAACGAATACCACCCTCAAAACGGCCACTACAACTGGGGTATTGATGGCATCGTAGCGGAACTACGTGACTTACGTTTACATTCGCTTGAAGCACGAAGCTTACTCAATAGACCTCCTAAATTACCGTCAAGAAAAGAACTCCAATTGATATTAGAGGGCTTAGGCGGTGTTTTATTTCCTAATAGACTGGGGTTGCCTGACTTAAATGACGAAGGTATCGATTTCTATGTAGGACACACCTTAGAAAATTTACTGCGTAAGCTTTACAAGCAAATCAACCGAGAACTGCAGTTTGTATCAGGGCTGCAAGGCGTTGATGATCAAGACCATGAACAAGCCATTCATATCGCAAGACAATTTGCGGCGCAGCTACCGCTGATAAGAAAACTACTGGATACCGATATCCAAGCGGCGTTTGAAGGCGATCCCGCAGCACGGAGTTCTGATGAAGTCTTAGTGTGCTATCCAGGCATCACTGCCATTATTCACCATCGCTTAGCCCATGTGCTTTATGAATTAGGTGCACCTTTAGTGGCACGTATTATTTCTGAAATTGCCCATTCAGCCACCGGTATTGATATTCATCCAGGCGCTCAAATTGACGCAAGTTTCTTTATCGATCATGGCACCGGCGTTGTTATCGGTGAAACCGCGATTATTGGCAAAAGAGTACGGGTCTATCAAGCCGTGACGTTAGGTGCTAAACGCTTTGAAAAAGACAGCAATGGCATATTAGTTAAAGGCCATGCTAGACATCCGATTGTTGAAGATGACGTGGTGATTTATGCCGGCGCGACTATCTTAGGACGCATTACGATCGGTCAAGGCACAACGGTAGGTGGCAATGTCTGGTTAACCCATAGCGTGCCGCCTAATAGTAATATTATTCAAGTTCATGCTTAATTATTCATTATTTGAATTAATGGAAGCTCCAGCTTTCAAATATCGGAAGTGACTCTTCCAGAAAACTATCCCAATCTGGAGATTGGGATAACCCCCATAACTTATAATAAAGATAGGAAACTAAGATGTCAGATATCCATGAAGGCAATACCGCATTAGGTGATGT
>CAILMA010000537.1 GCA_903835145.1 uncultured Bacteroidota bacterium | reverse complement strand
TATCTTTTTTTCAGGAAACGCCGCTACGAACAAAAGCCTGATCTAAAAAATACCGCCAAACATGCTTAAGACACTCACATACCTGATAGTGCTGGCCTTACTGGGTGCCGGAATATATTTTCTGATCTTCAAAAAGAATGATAACCCATTTGGCAATTCTGAAGCGGGGTTTACAATAAAAGATACCGCTGCGGTGGGTAAAATATTCCTTTCCACTAACGACGGTGAATCGATAACAATAGAACGTAAGAGTGATGGCTGGCAGCTAAACGGCAAGTATAAAGCGTTGCCCTCCACTGTGAGAATGGTAATGAATACGCTGGTGACGCAGGTGCCTGTGACCCCGGTAACAAAGAGTGCCTATGAAAACGCAGTAAAGACACTTGCCACCGATGGCGTAAAAGTGGAAATATATGACCGCAACGGCAAGAAGACTACTGTATTTTACGTAGGTGGCCCATCGGCTAACGGCACCGGTACCAATATGCTGCTTGAAGGAGCCAAGACACCTTATATAGTGCAGACACCGGGCTTTAGCGGCGACCTGCGGCCGAGATACCCTACAACTATAAAGGAATGGAGAGACCGCACGGTGTTTAATATTCCGGATGAAGAGATTAAAAGTGTATCGGTGCTATATGAGACAAACCCGATAAACTCCTATGTAGTGAGCCGGGACAACAATGTATTTACCGTGAAGGGGGACCCACAAATAACAGAACACCTGGAACCGCTAAATACAGCTCGCGCAGGCAGGTACATGAAGTACTTTACCAATGTAAATTGCGAAGGCTACCTGAACGGACTGGAAGATATTGACTCGCTGATAAGAATTACCAAGAAGAGAGCGACAATAGACATAGAAACCCTGCACATGGGCAAGCAGCATGCCGACTTGTATTGGATGCCGATAAACCGACGCAGTAAGAACAGACTGATGTCGAATGAAGATGTGCCGGACGATTATGATGCGGACAGGATGTTTGCCATCATCAATAATAATAAAGATACCATTCAGATACAGATGCCTTCCTTCAACAAAATACTACGTAAGTGTTTTGAGTTCTACCAAAAAGACGAAGTGCAAGTGAAACCTCAGCCAACACCTAATATCCTGATCAACAAGCGATAATACAGCAAATGCTGATATTAATAACATTTAAGAAAGCGTGGCACGACGGAAGTTATGCCACGCTTTCTTTGAGCCATAGGGGGCAGGGAACAATCTTCAACACTTACAGCATTGATGGATTACAGTCGTCTTTCTGGCTGTTTTGGCTGAGGTATTGGAACCCGACGCCCCAAAAACAAACATGCAGCATAGGGAGGTAAGTCCGTATGCTGCATGTTTTATATAAAAGACAATAGATTTAGTCTATAACGACTACACGACTGGTATAGGCTGACCTGCCGTCGGTCGCATAAAGCAGGTAAGTACCTGCGGGCTGGCGACCGGGCAATTCAAAAGGCTGGTTGGCCTTCAGGGTATATTCCTTCACTTTCTGTCCGAGTACGTTTGTGATTGTAAGGTGCACTTCGCTTGCGGAGGCAGAAAAAACAGTGACGCTGTAAATACCGTTGTTAGGATTCTCTGATACATGAATACCATCTTCTTGCTGCGCAGCTGCGAAAAAGCTAACGCCTGTGCGACACGCCGCATAGGTTCTAACAGCTACAGCAAACTTAGCTGTTACTGTATCGCAAGGATTTTGAACGGTATAAATAATGGTATCCATACCCGGAGTGATGCCATAAACGACACCGCTGGCTGATATTGTTGCAACTCCCGGATACATGCTGGACCATACACCACCAGTAACCGTATCGCTCAGTGTATCGGTATGGCCAGGACAAAGGCTATCGGGTCCGGTGATGACGCCAGCAAACAATGTACCAGCGAAGATGTTTACATAAATGGTAGTAGTGTCGGAGTATGTGCCGTTTGATACACGCACCATAAACGAATCTGTACCTGCATAGCCGGTATCAGGAGTATAAGATGTGCCGGTAGTAGAAAGTGTACCACCGGTAGATGTGGTGCTGTATGCTGGTGCAGCCACGCCGTGGTAAGCACCCGAAATAAGGCTCCAGGTTTCAGTTTGTCCGTTGGTAAGGTCAGTAACAGTAAGCAGGGAGTTCAAATCTATAGCACCACCATCGTAGCAGGCAGTAAGGTACTGCCTATGGCCGCCTAAAAAAAGGGGCTTGTGAATGTAGTCAATAACGCGAACGCGGTTATTGCTGTTGTCTGAAATATATACTTTTCCGAGTGTTGTGTTGGTAGCAACGCCTGTAGGGGCGTTTAGCTCGGCTGCAGTAGCCATGCCACCATCGCCGGAGAAACCAGCCGTCCCATTGCCAGCAATGGTTCTGATAATCCCGAAAGTATCCACTTTACGGATGCAGTTATTGTCCATATCTGCAATATAAACGTTTCGGTACATATCGACTGAAACGCCCATTGGCAGGTTAAGCTTTGCATCGGTGGCAGCACCACCATCGCCGGTATAGCCGCAACTGTGGGTTGCCGGCGTAGCTCCCGCAAAACGGGTAATAACCCCTGACGGATCGATTTTACGAATGAGGCAATTGCCCTGGTCAGCCACATATATATTGCCTACCGGGTCTATGGCCACACCGGTAGGATACTGAATGCGTGCAGCGGTAGCCTGCCCGCCATCGCCACCATAAGATGCAATACCGTTACCGCCAATTGTGGAGATGATACCGGAAGTATTAATTTTCCTTACTCGATTGTTCAATTGGTCTGCAATGTAGATATTACCGGCCTCATCAACTGCTACCCCCCATGGATAATTAACCGATGCGAGTGTTGACTGGCCGCCATCGCCACCGTAGCCGGGGCTTGAAGAGCCACACAAAGTAGTAATGATACCTGTGCTTGCTGTTATTTTACGAATCCTGTTATTGCCATAGTCTGAAAAAATGACGTTACCTGCCCCATCAACACAGATGCCGCGTGGTGCCTGGATATTGGCATTTGTGGCCTGACCACCATCTCCGCTGAAGTAAGTGGAGCCGGTGCCGGCATAAGTAGTGATGATACCTGTGGATGCATCGACCCGGCGAATGCGGTTATTGGCGCAATCGGCTATGAATAGATTGCCGGCAGCATCAGCTGCCACGCCATATGGGGTATTTATCTTTGCCAAAACAGCAGCAGCAGTATCGCCGCTAAAACCGGCTGTACCGTTGCCCGCTAAGGTTGAAATGGTTTGTGCATTGGTAGCGAAAGTACTTAATAGGGCAATTGTAAAAAGGGAATATATATTCTTCATCATGACCGGGCAATTGAAATTTGATTTTAATATGCGAAGGTATTGAAAAAAACATAAAACTCAACGGAGGTGAATATTGGGTTAGGAGGGGGCATGCTGCAAGTGGGGCGGAGCACAAACAACAAATAAACATCCATGGTTTAAAATCGGCAGTACATCATACTTGCATCTTATCCCACGTCAGAGCGGTTTCAATCCATTTTAGTATAACGATAAAGATGCATTGTCCCGATTAACTCGCACCAATAGTTTTTTAAAATGTTACATCAAAAACCTCTGGGAATATTATCCATTAACTACCTATGTATTAAATCACCAACGCGATGACCTATATAGGAATTGACACCTCTGATGAACAGTCCCTAAGTTTCTTAGCGTATGTAAAAACATTGTCTTTTGCTCAGGTACAACCGGCTGAAAATGTCAAAACCATTAAAGCGATGGAACAGGCTAAAAAAGGAAAAACGACGAAACATAAAACCGCAAAAGACCTTGTCTCATTTTTGAATAAGTAGCACGTATACATATTCAACACAACCATATAATTTGAAAAGGACTATAAATTGTGCAATAAAAGAGGCTACAATTTGGACTTAATTCATGATCTGTTCGAGCT
>CAILMA010000536.1 GCA_903835145.1 uncultured Bacteroidota bacterium | reverse complement strand
CCGTCTATCCCATAGCAATGTTTTACATCAGGCAGTCCGTTCGGGTATTCATATTCGCACTCAAGCTTCCCATTTTCATAGTAAGACTTAGAACTTACTTCTCTTCCCGACTCATAAATACTAACTTTTTTTAAAGCCTTGCCATCGGTATAATATTCAAATTCACGCACCTTTACATCATCAACATATTCTATCGAATAAGTTGCCTCATCATTATTCGCTTCATAATACTTCCACAAACCATTTCTACGCCCTTTTTTAAAGTCGCCTTCTGATATTTTCTTTCCAGTCCGGTCATGAAAATACACAAAATGCCCCATCCTGTTTGGCCAAAAATCAGGACTAAGACTCGTCAGGTAGCCTGACAATAACGGAGTGTGATCGTGGTAATAATCGTGAATCTCATAAAGGTCACCAACCTTCGCCCAACACCGGTAATAGTAACTGTCATGTTCCCTGGCCCTTTTAGGCCCCCACCCTGCATCATAATAAAGCGTACCCTGATCTTGTGCCTCCGCTGTGCTAACGCAAACCAGCAAAAACAAAAATAATTGTAATCTTATCATCGAAATTGTATGCTCTTAGTCAAGAATAAATTAAATATGGCACCCTCAGGTAAATGCCGTGCATGATCACATTCATGCCGTCAGTAAAAGATTCGCTATCAAAATAGTAGGCATCGCCTTCGCCTACTCCAGCGCAAACGTCACCGGTTGCGAATACAGGACTTTCACAGTCTTGCCATTTTGCCGTCCCGGGCTCCATTTCGGCATCGCAGCCACTACCCGTAGGGCCTCTTCATCTATCGCCGGATAAACGCTCTGGCTCACCAGCGCTGTACTTATGGTACCGTCTTCCATCACTACAAACTCCACTACTACCCTTCCTGTTATGCCCTTTAGGCGCGCAACCTCGGGGTAGTGTATGTTATCGCCCAGGTAGCTACCAAGGCTAAAGGAGGGCTTAGGCATTTGCTCTACATAGCGTGCGGTATCCTTATCGCAGCTCGTGTCCTCGCCACCTATACCATAGCAATGCTCAAACCTCGTAACGCCATTGGCATATTCCCTCTCGTTGTGCAATTTGCCGTTGTCGTAGTACGATTTAGCCTTTACCTTTTTTCCCAATTCATAATCTGCATCAATGGACACAGTCTTACCATCACTATAAAATGATACCTGTCTCGTCCTCATATCACTGGCAAATACCACCGACGTAGCTACAGTTTCGCGGTCTGCTTCGTAATACTTCCACACCCCGTTTTTTCGCCCGCTTTTATAGTCTCCCTCGCATATCTTTCTGGCCGTTGCTTTATCAAAATACACGAAATGCCCGACTCTATTAGGCCAATAATTATCATCGAGACTGCTCAGGTAACCCGATAGCAGTGGCGTGCCGTCGTTGTAATAATCATGAATCTCGTAATTATCGCCACTCTTGGTCCATACCCGGTAATAGTAGGCAGAATCGCGCCGTGTAGTGACCCAATACTCATTGTAAAACAATTTGCCGTGGTCCTGCGCCAATCCGATTACGCTTTCAGTCAGCAGAAACAAAAATAAGAGCAGCTTTTTCATAATATTCCGGGTTTTAAATATGCACTGCAAAAGTAAAACTTGCGCCGATTTATTGAAGGCTTTTAAGAATTATCTTCCATAAATTAATTTGAATTGCTCTTTGTGGATAACTCAGAATGTTCTTTTTCTTCACAACAACTTCGTAATTCATTAACAACCACCACTAAACGCAGCATATAAAATTATTTTCATAAACATATCCACATTATTTGGAATTTCCTTTTTTATTGGAATATCTTTGTATCGTAAATCGTTCGTCATGACTCAAGCAGCCACCTTCCCACCAGAAAACTCCGTAGATACGCTCGCAGCAATTGCGCTCAATATCTGCAATCACTTACTCGCATTCCAAAAAACGATTGATGCACGCCCGCTGCCGGAGCGCTTCCCCACCATGCCAGAGCTGAATATGCTTTGCAAAATGATGAACTGCCTCGAGAAAATAAAACGAATGCAAAAAGCCGCTGCCCCTACGCGCATACTCTACGATTTCCTTTCGTTCGTGAAACAATCGAACGCAGATTTGGCCCCAAAAGTCGCTTCGTTGCTCAGTGCATTTACAGGGGCACCCACAGAAAAAAACAGGAACAAAAACACAGAACCCGACGGGAAAATAACGCAGGTTGCTGAGTATGAAGAAACCATACGCCCCGCCGAACCGCAGTGCCCTGACCCAAACGGATTCCCGCTACCAACACCCGACCCTACACTGCCAGCAAATGCGCCGTTGCCGCCAGTAACTTTTGATGAGTTCGTCGAATTTCAACACGTCATGCTCAACCTGAAAGCTACACCTACAGAAACAACGCTCGTAAACGGTACACGCCGCAATACCAACTGGCTGCAGTACAACCTCTACCAATGGTGCCTGCCTCCTGAAAAAAGAAAATTCCATTACATTGAGCACCACTACTCCCGGGACATACACCACCTGGAAACAAAAAGAGAACTCGGCCACTTCCTCGAAAGCCATGGATTGAAACCAACCTACCGATGACAAAGCCGAAAATCTTCAATATACAGGCATAAAAAAACCCCGTAAAATACGGGGCTTTATAAATAAGTTGAAGCGTCAAATTATTTTGTAGGTTTTGGGCTGTCAGCCTTTGTGCCTTCTTTCTTTTCGTCTTTTGAACACTCTTTATGACAGTTTTTCTTGTCTTTGCAGCATGCAGAATTCTTAGTGCATTTTTCACCTTTCTTCTTGCAACATGCCTTGTCCTGAGCGAAAGCCGCACCAGTAAGCATCATACCTGCAGCTAATAATAATGTGAGTTTTTTCATT
>CAILMA010000535.1 GCA_903835145.1 uncultured Bacteroidota bacterium | reverse complement strand
CTGCACCGCAGCTACCACCTCCGGTATCCTAATTTGCCCATCATTGTCGGTATCTATCAGATCAAGGGTCCCTTTGTCAATTTCAAGATTATTCACGGGGCAGCTCAGTGCTGTCCATAGCTTTGGGTCAAGTTCAGCTAAATGTAGAAGGTCCGTTCCAGAATCAAGATTCACTCGTTTCTCCCCACCTACGGTTGAAAAATTCCAGATATGACTACCCTGCTTCTGGTGCAGCAAAAAATCGATATGACTCATAATTGTTTCTTGTAAAATGCCTCGTTTGTTCCGGGCACATTTATCCGCCGCTAATTTAGAAATCTGAAACGAAAGCACCTGTAGAATTTTTTCTACGGTCGCACTATTCGTACTTTATTCCTTCTCCAGCAAGTTGTCTACAAGCTTCAATATCTGTCCGGCTGTGACCTGACCTTCAATAAACTTACGGTATCGCCCGGGAACGAAAATCAAAGTTGCAGGAATGGAGCCTTCCCAGCTGTCATCTATCCTTGGGATAAAAGCATTAGGGTCAGTATCTGATAGCCATGCCACCTCTGGCGCAATGTGCTTCTTTTCCAGAAACGCCTGCAGCTTCATGGGATAGCTGTCTTTAAAATCAAGGCTAACAAGCAATAATTTCACTGGCTTGTCCTTGCACCTTTCATTTATCGCATTAAATTCCGGCAGCTCCTGCACACAAGGTATGCACCAGGTAGCCCAGAAGTTAACTATGTATATGGTATCAGCCGAGGCAAGCCTTTGCATCACACCCGTAGCCGTTAGCGACTGAATCTGTTGTGAGCGCCCTTGCATGGATAAAAAAAGCCCGAGTATGAACACGAATAATCCTCTCATAGATAGGAATTAGCCTGCAATTTAACCAGATTTCTCAATATAATCTGATTTATACATCTAAACCAATAAATTCAAATGCCAATTTGAAAAAAGGAACGCCGCCCCTATTAAACAGCGAAGCAACCCACCGCGCCATTTTATAATTTCGGGCAGCTTGTGTAAATAGAAATAACAAATCAAAGGACAAAACGTAAAAAATGGACTTCAAAAGTTCAACTTCACGGCCTCCTTTTTCAACCTTCACAACAGCCACAACGAATTGTGTGAATACCTTTTTTTGAGCGGTTTCCTTATCCAAAGAAAATACCAATTTTCTATTTTACGCATTTCTAAAATCAATTATTTAAAATGCCATTTTCGCTCCAAATTCCATGTACCTACACTGTTATTCACTCTGTTTATGTTAAAATTTTGTAATTATCGCCTTAAAAATGCCTTTTTTCGGAATTATTTTTGCAGGGGTGAGTCGTTTTTTATGAAAACTACATACCTTTACATCCGTCCATTTATTATCTAAAAAACCAAAAAAAAATGAAGAAGTTATTTTTACTTTTAGCTGCTGGTTTCACCTTTGCGTCGACTATTGCACAGGAAAACAATAGCGTTATTTTCCTGCCATCAGCAAAAATGCAAGCAAACATGCTGGGCGCGCACCCGGTAACTACAATGCCCCGTCACAATTCTGGTACTAATGCAAACGGTGGTTTGAGAACCACTGGTACTGTTAGTACAACTTATCACGATTGGTTTGATTACTGGGATCAGAACTCAACCACTTCATCTACCCTGTATTACTTCGTAACTTACCCGGATAGCACCCTTTATGATGGTGCTGCAACTACCCCTTACAATGTATATTGCCACGGCTTAGGTATGTCTTTTGACCCTTCTGATGGTGCTTATTATGGCGTTCAGGGTACTGCAACTGCTAACCCAATCATTGACCCAATTCTTGCCGATACCCTCGGTTTTACTGTGGATAGCTTCGCTGTTCCTTTTCAGTATGTTCAGAACGTGACACCAACAGGAACTGACTCATTGATCATCGAGTTGATTGCTACCGCTCATGCAACCGGCACTGGTTCTTCTGCAACTTCTGATTCTGGTACTTTCCAGCTCCGTTTCGGCGCAAGTGCTGCTAACACTGCTGAAACTGTTGACTCAACTCCACGTTTTGCATCTGCTCTTTACACTCCTACTGCTTCTGGTTTAGGCCAGAACGAAGTTTGGGATTCTATTAAAGCAGTTAAACAACGTTATGCTTTCCCATTGACTATCGCTGATACAGCTTCTGGTATCGAAATGAGGTTTGGTCTTACTACTCCTTTAGTAGTTATGCCAGGTCGTAAAGTGGTTTCTTTCGTTCACTACAAGAGCTCAAGCACTTATGCTCTTGGTACTGACCTCACCGCTGCTAACTACCTGAAATTGTATGCTGGTTCTGTTGCTGGTACTAACTGGACTTTACAGACTGCTCACAGTTCTTATTATCCTTCTTACGCTGGTTCTTACCAGACTGGTCTTATCGCTCAGAACCAACTTCGTTATGTAACTGATACAAGCACAAATGGTTTCACTTATCAGAACCACAGCATGCTGATCCCAGGTAATGCTTTCACAAGCCCTGATTTCTGCTCTGCTACTTATCAGTATTTCCACGTTAACTACACTATCAGCCATTCTGATGGTGTTGCTAATGTAAACAAAACTATCAGCCAGACAAACGCATTCCCAGTTCCTGCTTCTAACAGCGTTAACGTAATGTTCAACCTTTCTGCTCAGGCTAACGTAACAGTTACTTTGACTAACACAGTTGGTCAGGTAGTTGCTACTCAGGAAGCAAACAATGTTGCTGGTGGTACTGCTACTTTCAACACTGCTGCTTTAGCTTCTGGTGTTTATTACTACAGTGTTATTGCAAATGGCGAACGTGCTACTGGCCGTATCGTAGTTGCTCACTAATATTTTCCTTTAATTCTTAAAAAAGGGTAGCGATTTTCGTTACCCTTTTTTGTTTTTCAAAACAATACTCTAT
>CAILMA010000534.1 GCA_903835145.1 uncultured Bacteroidota bacterium | reverse complement strand
TTTCCACGAGCGCACCGAACTTGATCGCATTGAAAATTTGCGGTTCGTTCTTCTTGGAAAGATTGATCACTTTTGCATAGCAACCGCCTTCAAAATTGAAGACTTGCTTATCATCCCATCCGTGCTCGTCATCACCAATCAGTTTACGATCAGGATCAGAGGAAAGCGTAGTTTTTCCTGTACCGGAAAGTCCGAAGAAAATAGCAGTATCGCCATTCCTGCCTACGTTTGCAGAGCAGTGCATGGAAAGCACTTTATGTTCGTGAGGAAGTACAAAATTCAATACGGAGAAAATTCCTTTTTTGATTTCGCCTGTGTAAGCAGTACCACCGATAAGAATCACTTTCTTGGTGAAGTTTACGATCGCGAAATTGCCCTGGCGTGTGCCATCTACAGCAGGATCCGCTTCGAAACTTGGAGCTGCGATGATTTTCCACTCCGGCTCGAAATTTTGGAGCTCTTCAGGAGTAGGACGGAGAAAAAGATTATTAGCGAAAAGGCTTTGGAAAGCGCTTTCAGAAATCACTCTGATATTGGTGCGGTACTCAGGAGCCGCACAAGCATATGAATCGCGAACAAATAATTCCTTACCATTAAGATAGGCAATTACCTTGTCATATAATTTATCAAAATGTGCCGGAGAGATTTTGATGTTTACTTCGCCCCACCAAACGGTGTTTTCGGTGTAGTCATCGCAAACAACAAATTTGTCCTTAGGTGAACGTCCTGTGAATTTTCCGGTGTCTGCTGCCAGAGCGCCGTTATCACACAAACTTCCTTCGCCGCGAATGATTGCCTGTTCTACTAATTCCGCCGGAGAGAGATTCCAGTGTACTTTTGTTGACCCGTTTAAGCCCAGAGAATAAAGGCCGGACTTTTTTTCTTCCATTGTTCCTATTGTCATAAGTGTAGATAAAAGATAGGCGGCAAAGGTACGAAAAATCAGTCAATAATTTACAGTTGGCAGTCAACAGTTATCAGTCAACAATAAAAAAAGTTAATAATATTTTGAATCGCAAATTTATAGAGCGAGGGGTTTTATACCCCTCGTCCTGCGTGGTATCAAGCCACAAAAAACCTCACGGGTTTTAGAAACCTGTGAGGTTTAAATCGGTGTTTTTATCGGTTCAACCGGAAACACGAAAAGGAGTGATCTCTCACTCCTTTGTGTTTTTGAAGATTTTCCTCAGAAAGAATTACTTCTTTTCTGTCTTCTTCTCTTCCTTTACTTCGGTCTTCTTTTCAGTGGTTGTGCTTTCCATTTTCTTGGAAGTATCAGCATCCATCTTTTTAGAAATGTCCGCAGCAGGAGCTGGAGTAGTAGTGGTATCAGTTTTAACTGAATCCTTTGATTCGGAAGTTCCTTCAGTTTTTCCATTGTTGCAAGAATACAGACTAACTGCACCGGCAACCATTGCTAAAGCAAGAAGTTTTTTCATCGTAAATAAAGATTTAAAAATTAAATATTAAAAAATTTAGTGAACAAAGTTAATGTGGTTGTTTTCAGTCTATTTCGTTGTGTCTAAAGGAATAATGCTGTCCTTGAATTTGTCTGCCTTGTCAAGCGTTTTAGTTTTAACGCTATCTGCAGAACCGTTCCCGCTGTCATCATTCCCGTTTCCACGGCATGAAACAAAACCTATAACTACCAGTATAATAAAAAAATAACGCATATTCGGTCCATTGCTACACAGAATCGAATTCCGCCACAAAATTAAGATTTTTTTCATTCCAAGCAAATTTTTTATTTTTTTCTGAAGAATATGCCCACCGGCACCCCTGAAAAGTTAAAATTCTCCCTCAGTTTATTTTCCAGATAACGCTTGTATGGATCCTTGATATATTGGGGGTGGTTGGCAAAAAATGCGAATTGCGGAGTATGTGTCGGCAATTGCGTAACATACTTGA
>CAILMA010000533.1 GCA_903835145.1 uncultured Bacteroidota bacterium | reverse complement strand
GATATCATCCTTCACCGGAGCTACTATCAGCATGTAAGGGCTGTCTTCATTCAGGTCGAAATATTTGTTTACATCCTGCCTGAGTACTACAGGAGCAAAAGGTCGGAATGATTCCCTGTACTTTATTTTCAGGTTCATCTTCGACTGCATTTCAGAGTTACGGGCATCACCTATTATGGACCTGCCACCCAGTGAGCGGGGACCAAACTCCATACGGCCAGCAAAGAACCCAACGATTTTACCTTTGTCCAACTCGCTGGCAAGCACTTCATTCTTCTCTGCTTCCGTTGCAAATTTCTTATAAACATATTTGTTCCGGTCCAGAAAGGCTTCTATCTCAGAATCAGAGAAAGCCGGCCCAAGATAGGAGCCTCTCTGTACATCATGAATACCATCAGCTTCAGCCCGAGCTTCATTAAAATACATGTGATTGGCCACGTAACAGGCACCGAGTGCACCGCCGGCGTCGCCCGCTGCAGGCTGAATCCAAATGTGGTCAAATATATTTTCTTTCAGCAGTTTTCCGTTTGCAACGCAATTGAGCGCCACACCGCCAGACAAGCAAAGGTTCTTGCTGCCTGTAAGCTTTTGCGCATAACGTGCTATTTTAATGAAAATTTCTTCCGTTACTACCTGAATAGAGGCTGCCAGATCCATTTCCTTGCGGGTAATGGCTGATTCTGGTTCGCGCGGAGGCGCACCGAACAAGTCATGAAACTTGCTATTGGTGGTCTTGCCGGTGTCGAGATACCCGAAGTATTCCATGTTCAGGCGGTAAGAGCCATCTTCTTTAACGTCTATGAGGTGTTCGTAAATTTCCTTTACGTACCGGGGTTGCCCATAAGGTGCAAGCCCCATGAGTTTATATTCCCCGGAATTCACTTTAAAGCCACAATAGTAGGTAAAGGCACTATACAGCAACCCGAGTGAATTAGGGTAGTTGATCTCTTTTAATAATTTGATATCCTTTCCTTTCCCTACTGCTATCGTTGTAGTTGACCATTCGCCCACTCCATCTACAGAAACGATAGCCGCTTCGTTAAAAGGAGAAGGATAGTAAGAAGACGCTGCGTGCGACATGTGGTGACCGGCAAAAATGACTTTGTCCAGTTTCCCGGCACTACCTATTGCCTGACGGATATGTTTATCGACCCAAAGTTTAATACCAAGCACCGATTTTGTAGCAGAATTGAACGTTTCTTTGCTGGAAGCACCTACAAAGGCACAGTTTTTTACAATTCTGTCGTAGGTTAAAACCGGGTGATCGTAAAAAACAACCGAATCAATATCTGACGCCTCAATAAAAGCTTCTTCAAGGCAATAATTTATTGCATTTACAGGAAACCTCGGATCATGTTTTACCCTGGAAAAACGCTCTTCCTGGGCTGCCGCAACTATAACACCGTTCTTTATTATAGCCGCTGCAGAATCATGGTAATACGCCGAAATGCCTAAAATGTAACGATCCTGACTCATTTATACTTACAATTTATTTACTTATAAAAACCATTCAACCTCACTAAAATGAATTCGACCACCTTAAAATATTAAGAAGAAAAATCAAAATTCAGCCACAGCACCTCACAACCTTTCATTAATTAAGGGTAAATATTGTAGCGCGTCAAAAATACACCAAAATACCACAATCTGAAACTAAAGCATTCTGCTGATTTGCTTCGTTATACTGTCAGCAATCGCCTTATGCCCTTCTGGTGTCGGGTGAACGTCCGTTTTGTGCCTGAAATTCCTTCGTTCATCGGCAGAATATTTCAACAAATCGGCGAGCGGGTCAAAAACATCTATGTTGAGTTGCGTATGCAATTCATTGAACCGTGCCTGATAAGGCTTGGGGTCACTTGTTTCTTCAACAAACTGGTAAAGCGGAAGTGGAACCACGAGGAACCTGGCCTGTGCCATCCCGCTCCATTTATGGATAATTTCCCTCATAAGCTGCCATTCGGGGGTATCAGCAGTGTTATATTCGGGTACCGGTTGGTACTTCGTAATCTTTTGTGTTAGTTCTTTAAGACCAAGTGCTTTCACAATGCTCCTTGCAGCACCAAACCGGCCACCTGTATCTACCTTCTCCTGCTCGCTCTCCGGCAAGTCTTCTATCTTCAAAGGTTGTGATTCTACTGGAATATTAAACAACTCAAGCGCACCATTCTTTATTTCATAGTAAGGCTTCTGGTAAACCATTTTCTCGCCTTTTTCGTTGAAGTAATAACGATAATGTGATTTTATACGCCGGATATTTTCCACAAGTACGGAAAGGACAATCAAATCACACTCTATATCTTTAGCATATTCCTGAAACATGATAAACTGCTGGTCAGTACCCGAACCGGAAAGACCAAAATTAAAAGCCTCAATATTGGGTATCAACTGTTCTACCTGATCTGTGAAACGGTATTTATTAGAGACACCATCACCCGCTGTAAAAGAATCACCGAAAAATAATATTCGCTTCTTATCAGAGGTACGTTTTTTACTGAATTCATGCTCTGAACGAAACCCCCATTCATTGGTGCGGAGCAGGTAGCCGCCAGCTTCATGCTGAATGCGGGATTTGAGATTGGGAATAAATTTATAACCTATGTTGGGATGGTACTGGAATAATTGTCTGTTCATTATAAAGAATTAAGGCTCGAATATGTTCACATCGCCACACAAAAAAACTTGTGTACCAATCTCCTGTTTTTAAAACGCTTTAATTATTGGTTGCTGTAAAGATAATCAAAATAGTTTTGAGCAGTATATTAGCGAGCCCTATTCTTACATGCAGCTATCCGCCGTTTCTCAGCATATCTGCATACGCGTTGGGCAAGGGACTGCCTTCAACTGCCAAGGCTGCTTTTTCCACATCGTAGTCAACTTTAATAAATTCCACATATATAGAGTCCTTGTCAAGGATACTCGATTTTTCATCAATTGTGAGCAATATATAACATGCACGAGAGTCGCCATCTTTAGGCTTACCGACTGATCCTGTGTTAATTGCATGCACATACTTACCATCATTATTTAGAATTCTATGATAAGGTTTGTGGGTATGTCCAAAGCACATAATATGCGCATCTGCAT
>CAILMA010000532.1 GCA_903835145.1 uncultured Bacteroidota bacterium | reverse complement strand
CGATCTACCAGCCACAAACAAATGTCTCAGGTAAGCCTTAGAATAGAACCTGCTTGTATAGCAGTCCAATCCCTCGTCGATAACTGAAAAATCAGTCGCCCATTTCTTGTTCCTTATGTTAATAACACCTTCGGTCGTGAACAGCATGCCGTTCCTGCCGTTTCGGGTAGGCATAACACAATCGAACATATCTACTCCTAACGCGATATTCTCTAAAATATTCCATGGGGTGCCAACACCCATAAGATACCTTGGTTTATTCGCAGGTAAGTTATCGCAACACAGCCCACACAATTCGTACATCATTTCTTCAGGCTCACCAACCGAAAGGCCGCCAATGGCATTACCATCACATTCCATGCCAGCGATAAATTCGGATGATATTTTTCTGAGATCGGTAAAGGTGCTGCCCTGTACAATAGGGAACAGACTCTGCTCGTAGCCATAAAGCGGCTCCGTATCCTGCATGTGTTTTACACACCTTGCCAACCAACGGTGCGTGAGCTCCATTGAGTTTTTAGCATAGGCATACTCGGACGGGTAGGGCGGGCATTCATCAAAAGCCATAATGATATCTGCACCTATAGCCCGCTGGGTTTCTATTACGTTTTCAGGCGTAAATAAATGCCGGGAACCATCAATATGCGACTGAAAAACAACGCCTTCTTCTTTAATTTTCCGGTTGGCAGCCAGAGAAAACACCTGGTACCCGCCACTATCGGTAAGGATAGGGCGATCCCAACCCGCAAATTTATGTAGGCCTCCGGCCATTTTAAGTACCTCGGTGCCGGGGCGCAGGTAAAGATGATAAGTATTGCCAAGTATGATACGGGCATCTACTTCTTTTATCAACTGATCGTGGGTTACAGCTTTGACGCTGCCAACGGTGCCGACCGGCATAAATATAGGGGTAGGTATAACGCCATGAGCGGTAGTAAGGCTGCCTGCCCGGGCCGATGAGGCGCTATCCTGCGCTAATAATTCGAAATCCATTTATGAAGCAGCAAAGATAATTAGTAACTGCCAGCGTAAGCTGTAGAAGAACATAAATATAGTATAAATTATTTGGGCTGTGTTTTGGGGATGGTGTAAATAGGGGTTAGCAGGCGGGGGTATTGTTCAAATCAGTCCGAGTTTTATTGAAAGGCGGCACGGTCGCCGAAGGCGGTTATTGGTACTGTTTCTCCAGTGGGTGTTCTTTCGTATGGTGGCAGGTTCAGGTGGCGGTAATGCTCTGGCGGTGCAGGGAAAGCAGGGGCTGGCTGCTGTGATTGATTTTCGGTTGCTGGTTGGGCTTCGATCGTTTCGGTTTTTGGGGTGGGTTTCGTTTTTGTGGTTTTCCCGGGCTTTGGCGGGGCGGTGAGTCTTTCGTATTGAGCAAGGGTTCGCACGAGGGTGGCAAGCACTTTAGCTTTTTTCTCGGTTGGCAGCCCGTTTATCTCTTCTGACAGCATGAGCAGTTGTTGCTTAATGACCTGATGCACGTCTTCTTTTACATCTTTTTCTACTGCTTCATTTTGCCACTTTCTGGCGAGCGCCTCGCCTTCAAGCATGGTGAAGAAGGGTAGAAAGGTTTCCTTATAATGATAGGACAGATTGATGTTACGGCCAGTTGTTAACATTGTGATGAACTTTTTGGTGGCTACTATTACTGCGTGTTCCTGAAGGGCGTTGAGGTTTTGGCTGGCAAGGAAGTTGATGCAGTCTTCCATAAACTGATACTCGTCAATTTCTTCGGGTTTCATGAGGTCATGCAGGTAGCGGATGATGAACATGCCTTTTGCGACGTCTGGAAAATATTTTGTGCGCAGGTTTTGGAGGTAGAAATCGAGTGCGACCTTTGGGAAAATGCCGTAGGTGCCTTCGGAATACTTGT
>CAILMA010000531.1 GCA_903835145.1 uncultured Bacteroidota bacterium | reverse complement strand
GAAAACTTAGACTTTGTGAAGTAAATACCTAATCCTATACTTCTTTATGCAATCCCGGTCGCTTAACGTTTCAAACCCTTCAAAATACCCCTTGTGCCGTACGAGAAACGTGATAGCTATGATGTAAAAGACAATGATGTACAAAATGTTGAAGATGTGAAAAGGAGTGTGGTTATTGTCACCGGGCCAGAAAAACTGCCGTATGGATAAAATAGAGGTAATGAGCAGTATGATTTCAAAAAAGTCGATGATCTCAGCCCGGAATTCAATTTCATCGTTGTTAATGACTCTGGCAGCGCAGATAAGGGGATACAATACCATTATCAGGAACAATGACATTCTTCTTGAAAACACGTTCATAATAAAATATTTAACCAACCTAAAATTACTGAACTTTAGTAGCTAAACAGAACATGCTGACTAATTTATTTTTAAACTTCCTGCAATATAAAACCCCACTGGTCTATGGGAGCGTTACCCGCCTTATATCGGCACCAAGCGCGTTGAGCCGCTCATCTATGCGCTCATAACCGCGGTCTATCTGGTGAATATTCTGAATGGTACTTTTACCCGTGGCTGAAAGCGCTGCAATAAGCAAAGCAACACCGGCTCTGATATCCGGAGAAACCATATTGATGCCGCGGAGCAGCTGCTGATGATCGAGGCCTATTACAACGGCTCGGTGCGGGTCGCAAAGTACTATCTGTGCGCCCATTTCTATAAGCTTATCAACAAAGAACAGGCGGCTTTCGAACATTTTTTGATGCACAAGTACAGTGCCTTTGGCCTGCGTAGCAACGACAAGTATTATACTTATAAGGTCAGGTGTGAAGCCCGGCCACGGATGGTCATATACCGTGAGTATGGAGCCATCTATGAACTTATGAATGCGGTAGTGCTCCTGAGCAGGGATATAAATGTCGTCGCCCGTTATGGTCATTTCAATGCCCAGTCTCCTGAAAACATCAGGAATGATACCGAGAGTGGCTACATCGGCATTTTTAATGGTTATTTCGCTGTGGGTCATGGCAGCAAGGCCTATAAATGAGCCCACTTCTATCATATCGGCCAGCAGGCGGTGTTCGCAGCCATGCAGGTGTTTTACTCCTTCTATTTGTAGCAGGTTAGAGCTTATGCCACTTATGCGCGCGCCCATGCTGTTGAGCATTTTGCACAGTTGCTGCACATAGGGCTCGCAGGCAGCGTTATAAATCGTGGTTGCGCCTTCGGCAAGTACTGCTGCCATCAGCAGGTTTGCAGTACCGGTAACCGAGGGCTCTTCCATGAGGATATGTGCCCCGTGCAGGTTAGCTCCATTCAGGGAAAACATATGATTTTCGGAATCGTATTCAAACGAAACCCCCATTTTCTCGAACCCGAGTATGTGTGTATCCAGTCTGCGCCGGCCTATCTTGTCCCCGCCGGGCTGGGGTATGTATGCTTTATGAAAACGCGCCAGCATTGGCCCAGCCAGCATCACCGTGCCTCTGAGTTTCCCCGATTTCTTTTTGAACGCCGGTGTGGCAAAGTAATCAGGGTCTATCGCATTGGCCTGGAGGGTAATTGTATTGGGGTTTGGGCGCTCTATCTTTACGCCCATATCTTCCAGCAGCTCTATGAGCGTATTTACATCTATAATATCCGGTACATTGCTCAGGGTTATTTTTTCATCAGTAAGCATAGCTGCACACAGCACCTGCAAAGCTTCATTTTTTGCCCCTTGTGGCGTTATTACTCCGCTAAGTGGCCTGCCACCTCTGATTTCGAAAGCGTCCATGTCCCCGGTCTGGAATTATTTGTTCTTGTTCTTATTAAACTTATTCTTATTAAACTTAGGGTTGAAGTTGCCGCCACCATTTCCATTACCGCTGTTTCCATCTCTGAAATTGTTGGTACGCTGGCCGCCTTGTCCACCCTTAAAATTCCTCGTAGGTGGGTTATTGGGGTTGCTCACATTGGTTGCATTGGCGTTGTTGCCGCTGTTTTTCTGCTTGAAGGCCGGGCGGTTGGTATCATACTGTACGCGGTATCCACCGGTTTCGTAGGCGAGCTTACCAGCAGTAATTTCCTTCAGCTCATTCTTTATCATGTCGTCATGCACGGGCTCCTTATGCCAGTTGCCATAGGCGAGCTTCATGTAGTAACCAATGGCCTGAGTGAGGCCCTGTTTTTTTTCAAGGTCTGTTTCTACCATTGCCTTTTCAAGCAGCTCTTCTACGTTACGACCCAGGTGTTTATGCGCAATGGGTTTCTGCGGGTAAGGCAGTACTTCCGGCTTTTTGAATACTGCCTCAGGAGTCGGCGGTGGGTAGGGTGAATCGACCTCAAGGTTGAAACCGGTCATCTGGTAAAGATGATCCCAAAGTTTATGTTTGTAATCTTCAATCTGCTTGAGGTGCGGGTTAAGGGTACCCATTAATTCTATGATAACCTCAGCATTTCTAAGCCTTTTTTCTTTATCCTCAACTGTTGTAAGATATTCGATCATTTTCTGCACGTTGCGCCCATATTCAGGCATAAGCAACTGTGAGCGAGTAGTATTGTATTCCATTATAGATTTTTATAGAAAAACAGGACAATCACCTGTTTTTGAGCTATTAAAAAAGGGATTCCAGCCAAAAGGCTGTGTAAATGTAAGTATTTGAAGTTAATACAGCCACAAATATAAGGTAATAATGGTTATAGAGCCGTGAAATTGACGCAGTATTGAAAGGGTGTAAACCATTTTATTTCAAACGTTTAATTAGGTCTATTATTTCATCGTCATCAATATCTTCCTGATCGGACTTATCATAAATTGAAATCAAGAATACGGTTTCGTCATTCACCAAAACATAGGTAATGACCCTCGCACCCCCGGACTTACCTTTATTTTTTGACGCAATGGAAAGTCTAATTTTATAGCAACCCTTTCCTAAGGGCGTGCCAGATTCAGGTTGTTTTTCAAGAAGTGTTTGAAGCGCTTCTATTTCTTTTTTTAAAGAGGGATATTTCCTCACGAGAGGTTTTAATTCCTTTATAAAATTAGGTGTAGCAATAGTCTTAAAAGTCATTAAGAACATCTTTTAATGGAGTTCCTTTTAACTCACCTTTCCTGATCAACTCGACTTCCTTCATGCCAGTTTCAATACCTTTAAGAATGTCATTTTTTTTCTTCTTTTTCCGGTCTTCTTTTTCATCAATGATTTTTGCGTAGTCAAGGCTTTCAATAAACGCCTTGAATACGGGAAATTTATCATTGGTGATGTTTACAGTAATTTGCTTCATATACGCCGCTTAAAGTTTAGCAAAATTAGTTTATTTTCTAATGCCACAAGATTGATAATTTGTTTCGCGTCAAAAAAAATACCTTAAATAACACAACGTCATCTAAGGTATTTTGGTAACTATAAATATATTGAGCAATACAAAAGCACTTACATCAACAGTTTTTCCAGCGCGCCATCATACGCTTCTTTCCAGTCGCTTATGTAGCCCCAGCTTTCGTTGTCTATATTAATATCTTTATGGGCATTTACATGGCCAATCTTGCGGAAGGGCAGACCTTTAATTTCTGCTTCAAACAGGTTATGCAGATCAGGGTTCACGGAAACCACAACGCGGCTTTGAGCCTCACCAAAAAGCACGGCATCCTTCCTCATTCCCTCAATGGTATGCACATTAAAGCCCAGTCCATTAACCATGGCGCTCTCCAGCAGGCAGGCAAAAAGACCACCTTCTGAGATATCGTGAGCTGATTTCACCAGCTTGCTGGTAATAAGCCTTGCAACTGTTTGCTGCAGTGTGTACTCTTCCTCCAGTTCAAAATACGGAGCCGGACTATGGGTAACACCTACGATATGATGCAGGTACTCAGAGCAATTGAAATCATTTTTTTCGCTGCCCAGTACATAAATACAGTCGCCTGCATGGGTAAAGCCTAAGGTCATCTTTTGTGAAAGGTGATCAAGCACACCCACCATACCTATTGTAGGGGTTGGGTACACTGGTCCGTCTTCACTTTGGTTGTAAAAGCTTACGTTACCACCTGTTACAGGAGTATCAAGCTTGCGACAGGCCTCACCCATACCTTTTATAGCATTCACAAACTGATAATAAACTTCTGGGTTGTAGGGATTGCCAAAGTTCAGGCAGTTGGTTATGGCCACCGGCTGGCCACCGCTGCATACTATGTTGCGTGCAGCTTCGCTCACCGCTATCATAGCGCCCTTGTAAGGGTCGGCCCAAACATAGCGGCTGTTACAGTCAGTAGTCATAGCAATCGCTTTATTGGTGCCATGTACGCGTACTATCGCGGCATCGCTTGGGCTGTTTGTCTGCGTGTTGCCGGTGCCTACCATGCTGTCATACTGGTCATATATCCAATGCTTTGATGCTATGTTGGGTAGCTGTATCAGTTGCCAGGCCACTTCTTTAAGATCTATTGGTTCCGGTACGGTATCAGGGTTAAAGCTATTGATTTCGGCCAGATATGCTGGCTCTTTAAAGTCACGTTTGTAAATAGGTGCACCACCGCCCAGCACCAGGCTTTCGGCTGGTACATCGGCAACGAGCTCGCCATTCATGTAATATTTCAGGTTCGGGTGGGCGGTAACTTCGCCTATCTCCACGCAATGGATATCCCAGCGGTCGAAAATTGCCTGCACTTCTGCTTCGCGGCCTTTCTTCACCACAATGAGCATACGCTCCTGGCTTTCGCTCAGCAGCATTTCCCAAGGTTTCATATTGGCTTGGCGGGTAGGTACTTTATCCAGGTGAATAATCATACCATGTTCGCCTTTCGCCGACATTTCTGATGTGCTGCAGGTGATACCGGCTGCGCCCATATCCTGCATGCCAATCAGGGCACCTGTAGGTATCATTTCAAGGCATGCCTCGAGTAATTTCTTTTCTTCAAACGGGTCACCGACCTGAACCGACGGCAGCTGCTCTGCACTGTTCTCGCTTATATCGGCAGACGCAAACGATGCTCCGCCAATACCATCTTTACCGGTTGAAGCGCCAACGATAAACACCGGGTTACCGGCACCGTGCGAAGTAGCAGAAACTGTTTGACCCACCTTCACCACGCCTACGCTCATAGCGTTAACGAGTGGGTTGGTTTGGTAGCAGCTTTCGTAGTACACTTCACCAGCAACGGTAGGTACGCCAAAGCAATTGCCGTAATGGCCAATACCCTTTACCACTCCCTTTATCAACCATTTTGTTTTCGGGTTATCCACCTTTCCAAAACGCAGAGAGTTAAGCGAGGCAATAGGGCGGGCACCCATTGTAAAGATATCGCGGTGTATGCCGCCTACACCGGTAGCAGCGCCCTGAAAGGGCTCAATAGCTGAAGGGTGGTTGTGAGATTCTATTTTGAACACACAACCCCAGCCATCACCTATATCTATAAGGCCGGCATTCTCGTCACCCGCTTTTACAAGTACCTTGCTGCCATCGCGGGGCAGGGTCTTGAGCCAGGTAATAGAGTTTTTATAACTGCAGTGCTCACTCCACATTACAGAGTACATAGCAACTTCAGTAAAATTGGGCGTGCGGCCCAATACTTCTTTTATTTTTTCAAATTCTTCTTCGCGCAGTCCCAGTTTTACGGCTTGTTCGAGTGTAGCAGTCATGGCGTAAAGGTATAAATTTTTTCAGTGGGCGAGCCTGGTTAGGAACTATTACCTAAGCTTATTACAATAATACTGTGTTGATACCTGACCTTTTCTCATTAATGCGCAGCATCTTCAACATGATAACCACTGTTTATTAAAATTTCGTACGTTTATAAGATAACTATCACTAATTAATTGTTTGTTGTTCAAAATATTGATTCAGGTCAATGAAAAAAAGCAAAATTGTTTCCAAATTTGCGGCTTAATAACGAAACAGAATGAGCAGGTTTATATTTTTATTTTCTCTTCTGCTGTCTTCCGCAGCAAGTTTTGCCCAGACACAAACACAGACGGTAACCGGTAGAGTGTATGACGAAGCATCGGGCGCACCATTGGCAGGGGTTATTGTGGTAGTCACTGACCTCAATCCACTGCGCGGCACTGCTACTGACAGTGTAGGTAACTTCCGCCTGGACAGCATATCCATTGGGAGGCACAACATTAAAATAAGTTATGTTTCTTTTGAGGAAAAAACCCTGAGCGATATAGAAGTGACTGCAGGCAAGCAGGTGAACCTGACCATAGGACTACAGGAAGCCGTGAAAACACTTAAAGAAGTAACGGTTGTTTATAACCGCAATAAAGACAAAAACGCCACAGTGAACGATATGGCCATGGTAAGCGCCCGGTCCTTTAATGTAGATGAAACAAAGCTTTATGCGGGCTCACTTGGCGACCCATCAAGAATGGCAGCCAATTTCGCCGGAGTGGTAGCGGGTAACGATAGCCGAAATGATATAGTGGTACGCGGCAATTCGCCGGACGGTATGCTGTGGCAAATAGATGGACTCAATACTCCCAATCCTAACCATTTTGGTGCACTTAATAGCACCGGCGGCCCGGTGAGCATGCTCAATAACAACAATATTGATAAATCAGATTTTCTTACCGGAGCCTTCCCGCCTCAGTTCGGTAATGCCCTGGCAGGAGTTTTTGATATAAGGCTGAGGGAGGGTAACCACGACAAACAGGAATATGTGGCGCAGGTGGGCTTTAATGGTTTTGAGGGAGGAATGGAAGGGCCGATAGGCAGTAACAAACAAACTTCTTACCTCGTAAACTACCGGTACAGTACGCTTGGTGTTTTTAAAGACCTTGGTATAAACCTGGGCACGGGCTCAGCAGTGCCTATTTATCAGGATCTGAACTACAAGGTTGTTTCAAGGCTCAATAAAAAAAGTAAAGTATCTCTGTTTGGTATCATAGGCAATAGTGCCGCCGATTTCCTCGGCAAGGATGTAGATACAACAAAACCAGATCTTTATACCAACGGTAGCCCTTACCAGAATACCCATGTGAACTATACTACTACCATAACCGGCGCAAGCTATGACTACCAGATTTCCGACAAGTCCTCAACCAAACTTGTAGCAGGCTATTGTACCACTGCCGAAGCTTTTTCTCAGGACTCGCTTAGCAGCGATTACAAGAACACCTTCCCACAGGCGTGGGCAACCTTCAAAACAGAAAAGGCGTCGCTTGTCTGGACTTACCTGCACAAATTTGATGCAAAAAACAACATACAGATAGGAGCCAACTATGACTACACCACATTTACAATCAAGAATTTTGATTCCACTCCGGGGGAGCCATTACGCGTTTATGTTAACCAGACTGGGAATATTGGGCTTGCACAGGCATATGCGCAGTGGAAGCATCGGTTTAATCAGAAATTCAGCCTTGTAACTGGTATTCACTATCAGTACCTGAGCCTCAATGGTAGTCAGGCAATAGAGCCACGTGGTACACTACGCTATACCCTGAACAGTAGCAACTCGTTTACTCTTGGTTTAGGTATGCACAATCAGGCACAGCAGATTTACAGTTATTACGTGCGAGCCAATGACAGCGCAGGCACCCAGACCAATAAAAACCTTGACTTCACCCGCAGCAGTCATATAGTGCTTGCCTATGACCACAACATAACCCGCAACCTGAGGCTAAAGGTGGAAACATTTTATCAGTATCTTGATAAAGTGCCGGTCACTTCCTTTGCATCGTCCTATTCAGCCATTAATGAAGGTATTTCTTTCGCCCCGCCTAATCAGGATAGCCTTGTAAACAAGGGCACAGGTTATAACTACGGTGTAGAACTTACCGTAGAGCATTTTCTTAAAAACGGATTTTACTTCCTCGTAACCGGCTCACTCATTGACTCCCGCTACAAGGGCAGCGATGGCATAGAGCGCAATACCGCTTACAATACAGGATATGTTGCCAACATCCTTGGTGGTAAGGAATTTAAGGTGGGTCACCGCGGTAATATTTTTGCCGTGAACCTAAAGATGTCAACGATAGGCGGCCGCTACCTTACACCGATAGACACACTTGCATCCAGGCTTGCCGGTGGAGTAGTATTCAATACATCCCGCGCTTACTCAACGCAGCAAACACCCTATTTCAGAGTAGATCTCAAACTATCTTTTAAAAAAGAGTACCGAAAGAGCACTATGGAGTTCTCGCTTGACCTTGAAAATATTACAAACCACCAAAACGTGTTTGACCAAACCTACGACCCTATTAAGAACAGGGTAGGCTACGAATACCAGCAGGGCTTTTTCCCGGTACCAACTTTCAGGTGGACGTTTTAGCATTGGTGCTGTACAATCGTCGTTTTGTCGCCGGAATGAGGGTTGTATGCTGATTGTTCCATTTGTTTTGCAAGGGAGAACCATCCTCAGCTTTGTATAATAACGAAAGCCATGCAGCTACCCGCTGCATGGCTTTCAAGGCAAACAATAATTTGAAGTCTTACTTTACACCCATTTCTGCAAATATGGGCTGTACAAAGTCAGCCAGTTCTTTTACGTAGGCAGGCGACAGGTTAAAGCTGATGCCAGCAGTTGCGTATAATTCTTTCAGCGTTTTAGTATAGCCAAGGCTAAGCGCAGCCATGTAGTTATCAAGTGCCTGCTCCTTATTCTGGCGGTATTGGCGCCACATAGCCAGTGCACCAAGCTGTGCAATTCCATATTCAATATAGTAGAATGGTACTTCAAACAGGTGCAGTTGTTTCTGCCACTGGTTGGCACGTGAGGCTTCAAACCCGCTCCAATCTACTATTCCTGTCGAAAATTCATTCAATATATCCAGCCATGCATTTTCCCGCTCCTGATTTGTGTGGCCTTTGTGGGTATAAATCCAATGCTGGTATTTATCTATAGTCGCAATCCAGGGCAATACACTTATTGCCCGTTCCAGTTCTTCCAGTTTTGCCCGGTGCAGTTCTGTTGTTTCTGCGAAAAACTCATCCCAGTGCTCCATACTAAAGAGTTCCATGCTCATGCTGGCAAGCTCGGCTATCTCCATAGGGTATTCTTTGAAGGCGCTAAGTGGCTGGTGATGGGAAAGGAACGAGTGGACAGCATGGCCGCCCTCATGCATCATAGTAATAACATCGCTCATGGTGCCTGCGGCATTCATGAATATAAACGGTACGCCGGTCTCTGCCAGCGGGCAGTTGTAACCTCCCGGTGCCTTGCCCTTGCGGCTCTCGAGGTCCAGCCGGTGCATTTGCTGCATGGTGGTAAGGCAACCACTGAAAAATGGCCTCAGCCGGTCAAATACTTTCACGGCTTTATCGCTTAGTTCAGCACCCGTATGAAAGGGTTGTAGCGGCTGCGTGCCTGCAGGTTCTGCGTCTGTATCCCATGGTTTCAGGGTATCAAGTCCCAGCCTTTTTTTGCGGTGGTTCACCAGCATAGCCTGTAGCGGCACTATATGCTCCTTTACTGCAGCATGAAACGCGAAGCAATCTTCAACAGTATAGTCAAATCGTCCAAGTTCTCTGAATTTATAGTCGCGATAATTGTCGAAGCCTGCATTTTCTGCAATCTTGCCGCGCAGTGCTACCAACTCATTAAACAAATCATTGAGTTTATCTTTTTCAGCGAGGCGGCGTTCGGTTATTTTACGGAATACGTTTTCTCTTATGCTCCTATCAGGGTTTTGGAGAAACTTAGCAGCCTGCTGCATGGTATATTCCTTGCCATCAACTTCTATAAGCATAGCGCCTGATATCACCCCAAATTGTTGAGCTTTCAGGCTCATTTCTGCTTGCAGCTGCACATTTTCTTCGCGGTAAAGCATCACCGCATTATCAACCGACCGCAGGTAGGGGAAGTAAATGTTTTTGTCGAGCTCAGTTGTAAATGGGCATGCCAGCAATTTCTTATTCAGTTCAAAACCATAAGGTTTCATCTGTGGTTCTATTTCCATGCAGAAGAAAGTAAATGCTTCTTCAAAGGCTTTATTGTTGGTGTCGCAGGTCATGTTTATTTGCCGCCAGCAAGCGTCTTCGCTTATCACAGCTTCCAGCTCACTTATATCACGCAGCCATTTTTCAAGCGTTGCGAGGTCAGTAAGCGGGCGATTAACGAGGTTTTCAAACCACGGTTTCAGTCCTTCCCAATCGGTAACTTTAAAATCTTCGGGCAAAAAATGTCTGGCTATCTTCTCCAGTGGCGCGAAAGTCTTGTTCATATGTAATACGTTAAGACCTGCAAATTACAATTCACAGAAGTAATAACAGGTTTGAAAATCTTAAAGTTGAAAATATTTCTGCGAAACACTGGTAAATACGGAGCCGGAAAATAGGCCCAACAACATGTTATAAACTCAGCTATACTATAAGGATGTATAACCTAACGTTGACAATTCTTTTGCCGAAACACAATATCTTTGTTGGAGTCTACAGTATGTTGTTCTATTTTGTGATAAGCTAAAATAAATGGTGTGAAGATTAAGGCGTTCTATGATAATCTACCCATTCCACGGTTGATAAAAGTATTTTTACTGAGGGCGTTACTTCTGTTTGTGGGGTGGCAGCTCGTTTATCATTTCGTATTTATGCCTTTTTATTTCCCTGATATGATGCTCACCAACATCACCGCCTATTGTACGGCAAAGGTGTTGTCGCTTTTTTATCAGAATGTGAGCGTCATTTACCTCGTGAACAGGGTGATGAAAGGCTCACAAGTACTGGTGGGAGGCAACAGAATTTTGCGCATCCTTGATTCCTGCAATGCGCTCGATATATTTGTATTGTATATTTCCTTTTTATTTTGTTTTCCCGGTGACTGGAAGAGGCGTGCTAAGTTCATATTACTGGGTGTGCCCTATATATTTGTACTTAACATTATCCGTTGCGCCCTTATAGCTTGGCTCAACATGGCTCATAGGGGGCTCGTGGAAATTACTCACCATTATATCTTCACCGCTGCTATGTACATACTCGTGTTTTACATATGGGTTTTATATACCAAAAAAGTACTTCCCGATGCAGCGTAAAGTAACCCTGGTACTATCACTTGTTGTAATACTTTTTATCAGCTGGGCGAATGTGGTCTACTTTGGCTATGGGCACCGTACAAGCATGTCTGCTACAAGCCGACAGATTATTCATTCCTCCATACTTGCGCTTACCGGTGCCATTGGTTATTACAACTGGCGCAAAGAGGCCAACTGGCTCAAATGGCTATGGGTGGTGAGTTATTGCGCTGTGTTCGTGTTGCTGGGTATGCTTGCAGTTGCTGTAAAGCTTACAAATGACCAACTCGCCCACGCATGGACACAATTCGTGGCTGAAATAAGGAACAACTTTACTGGTCCGCTGCCCTTTCTGGTGGCTTACATCTTGGTTACGCTATCCCGCAGGTTCACACCAAACGGCAACGCTTGATATTCTTGACGCTTAATAAAACGTATAGTCTCTCCGCGCTGCATTAATGCGCACCCCAAAATATACTGCATTGGTGGTAAGTGGCCCGGTGGCTATGCCCGTGCTGCTGTAGCCGGGGTATATACCTGTCGTGCTTTCATACTTTCGGTAGATACTGCCAAGGTCAAAAAATACATTGCGCCTTACCTGTATAGATAGATTGAGGTTTATCACTTCTCCTTGCGCCTTAGGTCCGTTTATCATCTTTACGCCGTAGGTGTTCTGTCCGTTAGGTGCAGTTACGTAGGGGTCAAAAATGTTGTTGCCATAGTTTTTGTTGCCAGTATCAAGGCCCTGGGTGTAGTACATTGCCTTTAACGTGAGGGTTATATTTCTGAAGGGCTGCAGGCGGGCCATTCCCATGAACTTAATGAAACCGGCGCCGAGTGGGTCGGCAAGGGGTTGGTTGTAGTTAGTGTAGTTAGCAAGCGTATCTTTTGCGGTGTAAGTATATGGTCTTACCATATCCACCTCTCCCTGTAAATCAAAATTCTTTATGCCCAGTACATCAAAATACTTGGCTCCGGCCTGCACCCCCCATTTGTTGCCATACCAGCCCTTGTTGCTGAAAAACTCTTTAGAGTTAAACTCATTGAGCATCAACTGGCCATATAACTGAAAATGATGGGCAGCTATCACTTTTGCTGTAAAGCCTATCAGCGATTTATCAGCTTCCCCGTTGAAACCGTTGGTGCCAATAGTGAGCGCAACAGGATTCAGGTAAGAGATCTCGTAAGAGTTTGAACGGTCAAATACCACTGATTCAAAAAAGCCCAGACTCAGCCACCTTGCCGCATTGTAGGTAATGTAGTGCATGGTAGCATACTTGTGGTTATACATGCCATCGCCAAGCGTTTTGTCATATTGCTGCGTAAGCTCAAGGTAAAGGCACTCATAACTTACCTTCCAGATTTTAGCTTTCAGCTGGAGGAATGGCATATTCGATGAGAAATCCGTAAGGAAGAGGCTGGTAAGCCCATCGCCTATAAAATGTTTTCCATTGCCGAAGGTAACGTTCAGGTGGTCTTTAATGGCCGCAAAATCGATATAGCCGGAAGCCTGTAGATAGTCGAAGTTGCCCGAGCGGGTATTAGGGTAAAGGAAGTATCCGGCGCCCGGAACTGACATGTTGCGACCGTTTTTAAGGGCATAATTGTAAATGTAGGACGGCATTTTTTCCTGGTTATCGGTGAGTGCCGTATAGATGCTCAGCTTCTTGGCTATCCACGCACGCATCTCAAAGTCATGACTGTTATAAACAAGAGATGTGGGTGCCGACTTTATTACAGGATTATCATGCTCTGATGTAATGGTGCCATTGAGCACAGGATTTATTACAAGAAAAAAGTCTTTTGTCTTGACGTAAACGAAATTGTACTGATTTTTATAAAAGGTGCGAAAAATAGGATGTTTAGAGGCAATTTCACCTTTTTCGTCAGGAGCCCATTCCCCGTTTTCCGATATCATTTGCCTCATATTGTAGAGGTCTACCTTGCTGAAATGCGCACTATCGAAGCTATCAACAATAGGCATGGAGAGGTGCTCCAGGTAGTTAACGGCATTCTTGCGCGATTCTGCTTTGTCGCTGAGCACAAGACTATCGCACAACCTGCCTGATTTGGTTTCCAGCCTGTCCAGCAACAAATAATCGTCGCTACCCAATGGCAGGTAGGTAGTTTGAGCTATGCTGGAAAAAGAAATATATAAAGATGCAAGAATCAGGTAAGCTTTTTTGTGCATAGTGCGGTTTTAACAGTTCCTTAAATTGTAAATTTGCACAACAAAATTAAGCGTTATTCACTAATGCAAAGAATATAAAGCCATGAATTCGATACTTATTAAGAATATCACTGTAGTAAACGAAGGTAAAAGCGAGGTGTGTGATGTATGGGTTAAAGACGGTATTATAGAAAAAATAGCCGCTACCATAACCGATGCACACGGCTGCCGCGAGATAAACGGAGAAGGATTGCACCTGCTGCCGGGTGTAATAGACGACCAGGTCCATTTTCGTGAGCCCGGCCTTACCCAAAAGGCTACCATAGCCACCGAAGCCAGGGCTGCGGTGGCCGGTGGCGTCACTTCTTTCATGGAAATGCCCAACACCAACCCACCGGCCATAACCCAGGAATTGCTGGAAGCCAAGTACGATATAGGAGCCGCTACATCGGTAGCCAACTATTCGTTCTTCATGGGTGTGTCTAACAGTAATGCGGAACAGGCATTGCTCACCAACAAGAAGAAAAAGAACATTTGTGGTATAAAGATTTTCATGGGCTCAAGCACCGGCGATATGCTGGTAGATAACTACCTTACCCTGAACAAGATTTTTTCAGAATCGGAAGTACTCATAGCCACGCACTGTGAAAATGAGCAGGTAATAGCAGCTAATAAGCTGAAGTACCCCGATGCCAATGATGCCTCTTTTCATCCGCTGATAAGGGATGAGGAAGCTTGTTTTGAAAGCTCCTTTTCTGCGGTACAATTGGCAAAAACACACAATACCCGCCTACACATACTACACATCTCAACAGCAATAGAGTTGAAGTTATTCACTAACTTTTTCCCCATTTCCGATAAACGCATTACATCAGAGGTTTGCGTGCATCACCTGCACTTTACAGCTAATGACTATGCCCGGTATGGTAACCTCATAAAGTGTAACCCGGCCATAAAGGCGCCTGCAAACAGGGATGCACTTTGGGAGGCGCTGCTGGACGACCGGCTGGATATCATAGCTACCGATCATGCACCACATACCTGGGAAGAAAAACAACAGCCCTACAGCAAGGCCCCCGCGGGCGTGCCACTCGTGCAACATACGCTGCTGCTCATGCTCAGCTATGTAAAAGAGAAAAAGATAACCCTGGAGAAAGTAGTAGAGAAAATGTGTCATGCCCCGGCCCAGTGTTTCCAGATATCGGAACGCGGTTACATAAGGGAGGGATACCACGCTGACCTCGTAATAGTGAACCTTGGCGAAAGCTATAAAGTAACCAAGGAAAACATACTGTATAAATGCGGATGGTCGCCTTTTGAGGGTCAGAGTTTCCCCGCTTCAGTTAAATATACCATTGTAAACGGAAATGTAGTTTATGAAAATGGCATTGTTGACGATACTATAAAGGGCCAGCGCCTTGCATTTGACAGGTAATGCAAAGCAACCGTGCCCCAAAATATTCTAAATGACAAAGCCCCGGGTTTTCCCCGGGGCTTTGCACTTCAATGAAATTACCTGATCACAACCTTTCCATATGCCACATTCGCACCATCATTCACCAGCCGGTAGAAATAGATCCCCGGTGCCATTCCAATCGTGGTGAAATTTGTTTCCCTACTGGTCACTGGTACGGTCTTCATCAGTTTGCCGGTTACATCGCTTAGGAAGAGCGATGCACTGTTAATACCTACAGAAGTATTAAACGTCAAAACTGCATCGCCTTGCACCGGATTCGGGTATATACTTGTGCCGCCCTCAGCGGCTGTAACAGGCTTCACATCGGTAGTGGTGCCGCCTAAGAAGGTATAAGAGCCAGAACTGCCGGAGTATACGGCCATAATGAACAGCGGGCTGGTGGTCCACCATTTATAGTCTACATCAGTGCCTCCGTAGTCATGCTTCATACGCACAACATTGTTGTAAGTGCCAAACGGGGTTTTAAGTGTGCCGAACCCATCGTACGTAATAATAACAGTGTTTGCACTACCGCCGGTTTTCTGAAAAGTGTCGGTAACAGAATTGCCGTACGCAAACGGGAACGGTATTTCTGTTTCCGGATTTGGCGTGTAGTCGTTACCAGAGCCCGGTGCATAGCTGCTGGCAAGCGATTCATTCTTGGTGGCCGAGCTGCGGTTGTAGTCATAAAGCGCACTGCCCACCGACGGTGCCAGCTTCAGGCAGTAGTCAGCGGTGGGAAATGTGCTGATGTAGGGCGAAGTTGCCGGGTCTATTACCGTGACGGTGGCAACAGTTGTAGCAGATATACCGCTGAAATCCCAGGTAATGCCAGTGCCGCCAGCGCCCGGGAGAACACTGGAAGTTGCAGTGCTTACCGGCGCCGTATAACCCACTGCAGGCATATGGCTGGCATCGGCAATGGTGGTCTGCGCCCGCACGGCGACTCCAGCGCCTGTGAGTGCCAATAAAAAAAGAGTAAATGCTGGTTTCATAACAAGTAGTTTTAAAGTGAAAAACGAATACAAAACTACTTACCCGACATGCCTCTGTCAATTACACTTTAGTGGTATTTTAACAAGAATGGAGGTAAAAAATTTAAAAACATAGGTGCGGAAATCATATTCAATGCATATCTTTATGTAGTTTTTCTGGCAAAACGTAAGGAATTAGACTGGAAAAACTATTGTTTGATTGCAATAGTGAGCCCTCCAGCGATTGAACCACTATAACCCCTGCATATCGTTATTTGTAACCAAAACACCATAGCATGAAAAAAATCCGGTTTATCGGTTGTATTACCGCCTGCCTCCTCGGCCTGAGCTTATCAAGCAGCGCGCACCTAAATGTGAGGGTTTATATAGATACCGTAAGAGACGAAGCGGGGTCTTATTCGGTGCAGGAAAACACAGAATATTCCTCATCCGGCCCAAACGATGCGCCCTATAACTGTAGGGTTACGAACGTGAAGACGTACTATAAAAACGGACAAATAAAGGAGGTGTATGCTAAAAAGAACAATGATTTTATCATCGGTGACTACCGGAGTTATTTCCCGAATGGCCGCCTCGAAAAGACCTTTACCTGTATTGATGGTGTTAAAGTCGATTTTTACGTTGAATACTATGATGATGGTAGCGTGAAGGTAGCCGGAACCTATAAGATTTTAGATCAGTCCCCCAAGTTTGAATACGTAAGTGATTCCACCTACGTTCATGATGCCACTTCGGCACCACATTGGGCGATAGTTACCCACCCTAAAGATAAAGACATTAAAGACGGCACCTGGTCCTATTTTGAAAGGGGTGGCGCATTAATTAAAAAGGAGCTGTGGCAAAGAGGCAAGCTGGTCAAGTAATCCGTTTCGATATTAAATTTCCTTTGCAACACAGGTAAGCCTGAAGGGCTTGAACTATTAATAGCCGCGGGCAAAACCCGCGGTTGCGAATAATAAAAAAGCCAACCCCGAAGGTGGTTGAACCAGTAAGCTTACCGGCTTTTATTTTACGCATAGGTAGCCGTGCTGAGCTTTAACCACCCTCCCAAAAAAGCAAGCCCCCGGAGTCATAAAGATTCCGGGGGATTGCACTAACAATAGAATAAGGCTGAGCCTTACTCCACAACTATCTTGCTGTAATATTTCTGCCCGTCGTTGTTGATGATTACCAGGTAGATACCAGCTTTTAGTGCCGAGATATCGATTTGTGCTGAAGTAGCGTTTCCTGTTATTGTTTTGTTGATGATCGTTTTACCGGTAAGGTCAGTAACTGCCACTGCAACGTTACTGATGCTAAGGTTGTTCCATCCTATATTAACGGTACCATGTGCCGGATTAGGGAAAACACTGAAAGGAGTGTTTGCATTAACGGCTTCAATACCAGCCGGAGGCACTACGTCTACCAGTTCAGTTGTATAGTTCGTGCAGCCTGAACTGTTGGTTACCGTGTAAGAAATAACGGCATTGCCCAGTGCCACACCGGTAACTACACCGGTTGCGCTGTTTACTGTGGCAATAGAAGCAGCACTGCTGCTCCACGCCCCGCCAGTTGTGGCATCGGCAAGAGTAATTGTGCTGCCTATGTTAAGTGTGGAGCCACCAGTTATGGCATCAACTACCGGCAAAGCGTTAACAGTGATGGACGTAGACTTGCTTTCAGCACCGCAGCTGTTGGTATAGGTATAGATGATGGTGTCGGTACCAGCTATAAGGCCGGTAACAAGGCCGGTAGATGAAACGGTGCCAATAGATGTATTAGAACTGCTCCATACGCCACCAGGCACTGTCTCAACAAGTGTAGTGTAGGTACTGGAGCAAAGCACAGTTGTGCCGGTGATGTTTGATAACAGCGGTAACGTGTCAACTGTTAAGCTCACACTCGTAAAACAGCCGCTGTTAAGCGAAGTGGCAGTAAGTGTTACGGTGCCTTCCTGCACAGCGGTAAGTACTATGCTTGCAGTGGTACTATCAGGTACTCTAGCAATCAGCGTATCGCTGGTGGTCCATTGCACACCAAGGCGTGTTGTACTGAAAACTGACCAATAATTATCAGTTGAGAGCACAATCGTATCTCCGCGACATAGGCGGTTAGCGCCGGTTATTGCTGTAGGCACCTGATCTACTGAAACCATAATGCATTTCCACCCAGTGCTTCCGCTGCGGGTTACCGTATAACTTATGAGTGCTACCCCTGTAGCGAGTTCGCGTAACGCACCTGTAGTTGGGTTTATGCTCGCAACAGTTGTGTTGCTGCTGCTCCAGCGGCCACTGGTAGATGAGTCGGTTACTGTGCCGGTATTACCTACACAGCCATGCAGGGTACTTCCCAGCGTGGGTATACCTACAACAGGGTAGTTGCCAACGGAAACTGTATCATAAACTGTGCATCCTGCTGTATTGGTAAGCGTGCAGATGGCAGTGCCGGCGGAAACGCCGTATAATGTATCGGTGCCGGAAGGCCAGGTAGCAGTGCCGGTAACAGCAGTAAAGGATGCGCCGGTAGAAAGGCTGAATGTAGTGTAAGAACCCACATTGAGGCTGGAATAGAACACAGCTGAAGGTTTGGCACTTACAGTAATGGCAAGCATAACGGTATCAGCTCCGCAGCTGTCTGACAATATATAAAGAATCGTATCTGCACCCGGCATATGTGGGGTTATAACGCCAGTAGTAGCATTGATGCTGGCTACGAGGGAGTCAGTGCTTTTCCAGCGGCCACCGGTAGTGTCATTGGTAAGTGTAACTGTAGTACCCATGCATATGGTGCTGCCGTAGCCGTGAATTGCCCCGGCAACCGGAACAACACAACCCAAAGATTTAAACGTAAACAGCAGTGCAATAAATAAGTACAACAGTGATTTCATAAATGTATTTTTATTTCTTAGATTATATTCGTCAAAAGTAAAGAAGGCAAACCAATTTCTGTAAAATTAAATTACAGTGTTTTGTCAATTTTTGAAAACAGAGGAATTCCATATCAGCGATTCCATTTCTTTTCGAGAAGAGATAAAGCTATTTCTGTATTGGCTCAGGCTTATCCATTTTTTTAACGGCACGCAGTAACTTTCCATTTCTGCATCCCAAATCAGGTGCTTTTGCTTGTCCACAATATAGGTATTCCCGAAAGGGGAACACATGGAAACAAATAAGGAATGGTCTGACAATTCCTGCACGTTTCCACCGCTGGTCAGTTCCTTTACCTTTGCTTCAGCATTTTTTACAGGGTATATGTATTCCCATACCTTCTTCAGATACATTTTGCTTCCCTTCGGTTCTTCCATTTCCACAACAGTTGGCGGTTCATCTATGTGGTTAACATTATTGTTGAATACAATAAGATGGCCATCATGCGTTATTTTACAGGCGTGCTGTTCAAAGAAGAGTGTAGTATCAGAGCAAGGTTGCCCCGGATAATAAATTGACCCGAATATATTCGAGATGACACCACTTGGGTAGTTCACTTTTACAATTTGGCTAATGTTTTTAAAACTAACATACACCGCCTTGTTGACTTCATCGAAAAAAAATGCATTTTCATGTATATCGTAAACCGGTTTTCCGTCCGCGCAGTCGTGAAAGTCTACTTGTTTGTAATACTCGCCTGATCGCCACCACCAAACGAGTTTATCTTTATTGTATTCCAGAAGTGTGCCATATGAAAACTGGATTTTTTCGTCTATTGCAAAATTGGTAAGCTTTTCAGGCGACATGTTCTGCGGGTCAATCGAACTTGGGTCAACAGTTGGTCGCCATCCCTTAGGCATAATAATATTGCCTAACACCATGTAGTGGCCATTTTTTAGCCGCGTGAATT
>CAILMA010000530.1 GCA_903835145.1 uncultured Bacteroidota bacterium | reverse complement strand
GTAAAGGATTACGAATGTTATTGCGGTAAGTACAAGCGTATCCGTTATAAGGGTATCGTGTGCGACCGTTGTGGTGTTGAGGTAACTGAAAAGAAAGTGCGCCGTGAGCGCCTTGGGCATATCAAGCTTGTGGTACCGATAGTTCATATCTGGTATTTCAAGAGTTTGCCTAACAAAATAGGCTACTTGCTTGGTGTAAGTTCCAAGAAAATGGAAAGCATCGTTTACTACGAGCGTTATGTAGTAGTAGCGGCAGGTGAGGCTGATGAGTTGATACGTACAAAATTAAATCTTAAAGATTCGGAAGACAGTCATCAGCAGTTGCTGACTGAAGATGAATACCTGGAAATACTGGATGCTTTACCAAAAGAAAACCAGTTCCTTCCTGATGAAGACCCTAATAAGTTCATAGCTAAGATGGGTGCAGAAGCAGTTCAGCAACTATTGGCGCGCATAGATCTCGACAAGTTGTCGTATGACCTGCGTAACGCTGCGGCTAATGAAACATCACAGCAACGTAAGCAGGAAGCCCTTAAAAGGCTGAGTGTGGTTGAAGCGTTCCGTGATGCTAACACACGTATTGAAAACCGTCTGGAGTGGATGGTTATGCAGTACATTCCTGTTATTCCACCGGAGTTACGTCCGTTAGTTCCACTGGATGGTGGTCGTTTTGCGTCATCTGACCTTAATGATCTTTATCGCCGTGTTATTATCCGTAACAACCGTCTGAAAAGGCTTATCGAAATTAAAGCTCCTGAAGTAATCTTACGTAATGAAAAACGTATGTTGCAGGAGGCTGTCGATTCCTTGTTTGACAATAGCCGTAAATCTAACGCTGTTAAAGCCGAAGGTGGCCGTGCATTGAAATCCCTTTCTGATGTACTGAAAGGTAAACAAGGTCGCTTCCGTCAAAACCTTTTGGGTAAACGTGTGGATTACTCTGGTCGTTCGGTTATTGTGGTAGGTCCTGAAATGAAACTGCACGAGTGCGGTTTGCCGAAAGACATGGCTGCGGAATTGTTCAAACCATTTATCATTCGCAAGCTTATTGAAAGAGGTATAGTAAAAACTGTAAAGAGTGCGAAAAAACTTGTTGAGCGTAAGGAAGCCGTTGTTTGGGATATCCTTGAAAATATCCTGAAAGGCCATCCTATCATGCTTAACCGTGCCCCAACACTTCACCGTCTTTCTATACAGGCTTTCCAGCCTAAACTGATTGAAGGTAAGGCTATCCAGTTACACCCACTCGTTTGTTCGGCGTTCAATGCGGATTTCGATGGTGACCAGATGGCGGTACACGTACCTTTGAGCAATGCAGCTATTCTTGAAGCTCAGTTGTTAATGCTGGCTTCTCACAATATCCTTAACCCACAGAATGGTACACCTATTACCCTTCCTTCTCAGGACATGGTACTTGGTCTGTATTATATCTCTAAGGGTAAAAAATCAACTGAAACTGAAAAAGTAAAGGGCGAGAACAAAGCTTATTACAGCTCAGAAGAAGTTGTGATTGCGCACAATGAAGGTCGTGCTGACCTCCATGCGTGGATCAAAATTAAGGCTAACATGCGTGACCCGGATGGTAACCTGGTTAATCAGTTTATTGAAACTACAGTAGGTCGCGTTATCTTTAACCAATATGTACCGAAGGAAAATGGTTTTGTAAATGCGCTTTTAACCAAGAAGTCATTGAGGGAAATCATCGGTGCGATATTGAAAAATACAAACATCCCTAAGACTGTACAGTTCCTCGATGATATTAAGACACTGGGATTCCGTACTGCCTTCCGTGGTGGATTGTCGTTCAACATTAAGGATCTTACGGTTCCGGATATTAAAGAACAATTGATTGCTAACGCTCAGGTTGAAGTTGACGAAGTTTGGGAAAACTACAACATGGGTCTTATTACAAATAACGAGCGTTATAACCAGATCATCGATATTTGGTCACGTGTGGATACCCGTGTAACTGAAACGTTGATTCGTGAGATGGCAGCTGATAAACAAGGTTTCAATTCTGTTTACATGATGCTTGACAGTGGTGCGCGTGGATCTAAACAGCAGGTAAAACAGCTTGCCGGTTTGAGGGGTCTGATGGCAAAACCACGTCGTAGCGGTTCATCTGGCTCAGAAATCATTGAAAATCCGATCCTTTCAAACTTTAAAGTTGGTTTGAGCGTATTGGAGTACTTCATCTCAACCCATGGTGCCCGTAAGGGTCTTGCGGATACGGCCCTTAAAACGGCGGATGCGGGTTACCTTACCCGTCGTCTCGTGGATGTGGCTCAGGATGTGGTTATCACATTTGAAGATTGCGGCACCCTCCGTGGAAATGCAACTTCAGCGCTTAAAGACAATGAAGATATCGTAGAACCATTGTATGATCGTATTCTTGGCCGTACTTCGTTACACAATATTTATGACCCGATATCTGAAGAATTGCTTGCTGTTGCCGGTGAGGAAATTACTGAAGATGTTGCCCGTAAAATTGAAGACAGCGGCATAGAAACAGTAGAAATTCGTTCTGTACTTACTTGCGAAAGCCGTCGTGGTGTGTGTTCTAAGTGTTATGGTAAGAACCTTGCAACAGGTTACTTTACACAGAAGGGCGATGCGGTTGGTATTATAGCTGCACAGTCAATCGGTGAGCCGGGTACACAGCTTACACTTCGTACCTTCCACGTGGGTGGTGTGGCCAACTCCTCTTCTACAGAGTCTCAGATGGTTGCGCGCTTCGATGGTACAATACAGTTCGATGGTCTTCGTACTACCAAGTACAAAGATGCTGAGGGCGAAGAGCAGATTATTGTTATCGGTCGTACCGGTGAGGTGCGTATCGTTGATATGGCTAATGACCGCCTTCTTATTACAAATAACGTTCCTTATGGTTCTATCCTTAAGATAAGCAATGGCAAGAAAATTGCCAAGGGCGACGTTATTTGTACATGGGATCCGTTCAACGCCGTT
>CAILMA010000529.1 GCA_903835145.1 uncultured Bacteroidota bacterium | reverse complement strand
GTTCTGTCTTTAGGTTGTGTAAAGGTGTAAACCCAAGTGCAGAAATAGTTTCATCAGTCAGTTGAGGGTCCATTCCATAATAATCAGCATCAGGGAAAACCTTTTTGATTTCGTCCCAAACTTTCAACGCCATAGAGCCTCTTGTGTCGTCTGTTTCGGGGTAGCCTTTAAAAGTAAGCCCTGCAACCACTATTTTCTTTGTCACATAACTTAGGTTGCGTAGCGATGCAACAAGGAACTCCGCTATTTCCCGAGGTTGCCGCTCATTCACCTTGCGGGAAGCAACAGTAATATCCAATTCAATTCCAAATGGCTTAACACTTTGAGCCAAAATATGCGGATCTTTTTCAAGGCAAGGGCCACCCACAAGACCCGGGAGGGCAACATTTGTTCTCGGGTAACCAAGTTTGCCGCCATTGATCACTTCAAAAGCATCCACACCTATTGCATCGGAAATTCTTGCTACTTCGTTTCCAAATGCAAAAATCACATCTCTGTAAGTGTTGTCAACAAGTTTTATCAACTCTGCAGTTTCAAGCGAGGATACTTTTATAGTTGTAGGTGTCAACCTTCCAAACAAAATTGCACATCGCTCACGGGTTTGTATATCATCAGCACCAATAATTTGGGGCAAATAACGTAACTCCCGCAACGCTGAGCCTTCAAGCGTTCTTTCAGGGCATACAGCAATCTGAAAGGAAACACCCTTACTTTTCAATATAGGCTGAATGACTTTACGAGCTGTGGCAATCTGAACCGTAGATCGCAATATTACCAAGTCACCATCAGAGAGGTACTCGCATATTTCACGGGTGGCATTTTCTATCATATCCAGACGGATATTGTTGTTCTTGTCGAGCGGGGTACCAACGGTTATGATATAAACCGATGGTTTGAACGAAATTTCAGACAACGATTTTGAAAAAGTGAACGTCTTTTTCTTCGCGGCTAATTTAAGCTCAGATTCGAGCCCTTCTTCATAAAACGTAGGTTTTCCTGCAGCAAGTTTATCGAGCACATCCTGCCTTACTTCTATCCCGTGTACCCGGTAGCCAACATTTGCAAGTGTAACAGCAAGTGTAAGACCCACGTAACCCAGTCCAACAACACAAATATCTTCCTGATCGTTTTTCTTATTATTCATCAATCGTATTATTTCAATTTAAGGTATAAACATCTTTCAAAATTCCGGCACAAATATACTGTATTAATGATGAACAAGGATTGCTCTTTTACTTTGCCAGCAATTTGGCGACTACTCCACCACCCAACCCTAACCAACACCCATATATTCCATTTTACAATTTTAAAAAACAATCGAAACACACCCGTTTGTTTATCTTTGCAACTATGGGTATAGTCTTCAGGCAGTCTGTAAAAACTTCGATTGTGGTGTTTTCGGGGGCGGCACTGGGTCTTATTATCACCTGGATTTCGACTAAGTATATACCTAAGCAACAACTCGGGTTTACCAGAAACCTGACGAATCAGGCGGTATCGTTTTCCCAGATCTTGCTGTTGGGTATGAACAGTACCCTGTTTATTTACACCCACAGATATGCCAACGACACCACTAAGAAAAAAGTGTTGCTCACTATTAGCCTAATCCTCCCGTTCGTGCTGGGAGTTGTTATAACCCTGTTTTATTTCCTGTTTAAAGTGCCCATTATCAATCACTTCCAGGTGGCCGACCGGCCCCTGATGGCGCAATACTTTGCTTGGGCACCACTTTTTATGGTTATGTTTACCTACCTGGTGATACTGGAGCAGTACCTTGCTTACCATATGAAGGTGGCGATATCTGCATTTATGCGCGAGGTATTGCTCAGGGTCATCAATATTTCCCTCATTTTCCTTTATGCGTTCAACATCGTTTCTTTTCATACGCTCGTTGTTGGGTCTATTCTTATTTATTTCGTACCTATTTGCATTTTTCTATACCTCACCTTCAGTACAAAGGACGTTGGCCTCTCGCTAAACCTAAAAATATTTAATAGATCAGAATACAAAGAGATGTCTGTTTTTGCATGGTATCACTTCCTGCAAAGCATAGCAGCAATGCTCATGGGTTATCTTGATCAGCTACTGCTGCCTATCTACGACAAGAACGGTATGGAAACCCTTGCACCCTACAGTGTATCCATTGTGATTATTTCATTTCTGCAAATGCCTTCAAAGGCGTTCCTGCCGGCAACTTATTCGGTGCTTACAAAAGCCTTTACAGAAAAAAATTATGAGGAAGCCAGAGATATTTTTGTTCGTTCGTCATTAAATATTCTGATTCCCACCATCGGCCTGGCAGTCTTATTGGTATGTAACTTAAACAATGCCGTGGCTGTGATAGGAAATGGGAAAAACTATGCCGCGCTACCCGGCATTTTCACAATCTTATTGATAGGGCAACTCATTAACCTCTCCACCGGCATTAACGACCAGGTACTGAGCATTACGAACTATTATAAGTTTATTTTTTATACGTCGCTTGTTTTATCAGCTATCCTGTGCTTTTTGCTGCGGACCCTGGTGCCAGCTTACGGGGTATATGGCGCTGCCTGGAGTGCTACCATCACCCTCGGGTTGTTCAATCTGGCCAAGTTTGCCTTTATATGGAAGAAACTGGATATGCAGCCATTTACCAAAAACTCACTGATGGTGTTCCTTGCTGCGCTTCCTGCACTTGCAGTGGGTCTATTTTTCCCGAATTTCTTTGCTGATATGCACCATATGTACCTCGGGAGCGTGGCAGATGCCGGTATTCGCAGTACGATTATTATTATTGTTTATGTACTTATGTTGCTGTGGCTGCGCCCCTCAGCTGATCTGGTAACCTTCATAGCATCCGTTAAAAAGAACAAACGGCTGTTCTAAACAAGAGAAAGTTTCATTAAAACATCGGTTTGCAGGTCGCTGCCCAGTAGAAATGGATGAGTACCGAAAACCTCAAATCCCCAACGGAGGTAAAAATCAATCGCTTTTTGGTTGTGCTCCCAAACCCCCAGCCACACAGTATCATATTGGTTTGTGCGGGCGTAACTAACACAATAATTCATCAGCGCCGCACCAGCTTTTTGCTTCTGGTGGGCAGCCAATACATAAATGCGCTCTATCTCGAGTGGCTTACAATTTGGGGGGGCGTCCGGATGAGGGCCGAGCCTCATCTTAGCGTAACCTATCAACACGTCATTCACTTTCGCCAGTAAAAACAGACTTGCCGGGTCGCTGAATTCTGTGCGTAGTTTTGCTTCGCTCATTTCTTCAGCCAGGTACTTTTTCATGTCTTCGGCCGTATTGTACCAGCCAAAACTTTCGACAAAGGTTGTCTTTGCCAGCGCAGCAAGTGCAGGCAGGTCGTCTGTTTTAGCTAAAACTACTTCAGGTAAAGGCATAAAATGGCGTTGCTGGTTGTGGTGTGCAAGTTAAAGCACTAACCAAAACCACGAATAAATAAAAATATTCCGACTGCAACTAACTTAACATATGTTTAGGTCATTTTTACAATTAACATAATGCGCTCAATTGGTTTTGCCTACCTTTGCGCCCATGCGGCGTTTAGCGGTAATCCTTTTCCGGTCATTCCTTCAGGGGCTCATTTTGTTGAGTCCTATAGCTATTACTGCCTACCTGCTTTATTCTGTTTTTGATGGTGTGGATAAACTGGTGCCCTTTGTGCCGCGTGGTTTGGGCTTCATTATTATCATATCTTTTGTTACCGTGTTGGGTTACCTTGGCACAAGACTGTTCGTAGGCAGGTGGTTGTTTGATGCATTTGAACATGTGCTGGAAAACACACCCGGCGTAAAATTTATTTACTCTTCTATACGTGATATTATCAGCTCCTTTGTGGGTGATAAGAAACGATTTAATAAGCCCGTGTGGGTGTGTGTGGGTACTACGCCGGAAATATGGCGCATTGGCTTCCTTACACAACGGGATATGAACCACTTGGGCATGGAAGATAAAGTGGCGGTTTATATGCCACACGCCTATGCAATATCGGGCTGGGTAATAGTGATAGACAATATTTATGTGAAACCGGTCAAAACCATGACTGCCGGCGAGGCCATGAAATTTGCCGTAAGTGGCGGCGTTACAACTACAGAAGATGAACACAGGAAAGATTAATTTCGGAGCCGGACCGGCAATGTTGCCGCCGGAGGTACTTCATGAGTTTTCGAAGTCTGTAATCAATTACAAAAAAACAGGTTACTCCATACTTGAGCTGCCCCACCGGAGTACCGCATTTATGGATATAATGGCAGAATGCACTGCACTTGTAAAAGAACTATGCCGTATTGGCGATGATTTTGAAGTGCTGTGGATGCAGGGTGGTGGCCGTGCTCAGTTTGGTATGGTGCCTATGAATTTCCTTGGCCCTAATGACGTGGCTGGCTATATTGACAGCGGCCACTGGGCAGCGGAAGCGGCAGCATATGCCATGATGCTCAACAAAAACACGTCGGTATTGTCTTCTACTAAAGCGATCAATTATTGTGAGCTACCGTCGATTAACCTGAAACTGCCCGCCAAACTTAAATACCTGCACCTTACTACAAATAACACTATTTACGGCACCCAGTTCAGCACTATTCCAGACTTTAAAGTACCGGTGGTGGCCGATATGAGCAGTGATATTTTCAGCGTTCAGCGCGACTATTCAAAATTCGGACTGTTCTATGCTGTGGCTCAGAAAAACCTTGGAACACCCGGCACCACAATGGTGGCTGTGCGGAAAGACTTTTTAGCCAACCAGCAGACCTATATAGCCCCTGCATTCTCTTATACCAAGCACTTACAGGCGGGTAACCTGCTCAATACACCAAATGTCTCCGGCATTTACGTTACACTGCTCATGCTGCGGTGGACTAAGCAACAGGGGCTGGCTGCCATTGAAAAAAATAACCGGGAAAAAGCAGCCTTACTGTACAATGCCATTGATGCGAACAAAACATTCGTTCCGCACGTGAAAAAAACCAGCGACCGCAGCCTGATGAATGTGTGCTTTACCATGAACAATAAAGACGCCGAGGCCCGGTTTGTAAAACTATGCGAACAGGAACAAATTGTTGGTATTGAGGGGCATAGGTCGGTGGGTGGTTTCAGGGTGTCGCTGTATAATGCGGTAACTACAGACCATGTTAAAACGCTGGTGGAGATTATAGAAAAGATATAGGAAGTACTATCTTAGCAAAAACTTGGTTTTATGCGCTGTTTCTGTGCGAAAATCAGGCATTTGATACCCAGCCATGGCCGGTTTCCGGCACGATGGCGATGAAAAAAAGAAAAATAATAAATACATAATGGCAAGAATAACCCCATTTAAAGGCCTCAGGCCGAAAAAAGAATTGGCAGCTGAAGTTGCGACCCTACCCTATGACGTTGTGAGCGTGGCAGAGGCGAGAGAGTTCAGAAAAGACAAGTACAACTTTTACCATGTAACCCGCTCAGAGATAGACCTACCCGAAAATGTAGATGTACACAGCTACCAGGTATATGAGCGCGCAAAAGAAAACCTGGATAGCTTTATAAAGGAAAAAATACTGGTTCAGGATAAAGAACCTTGCTATTACATTTATGAACTGGTGATGAACGGCCGGTCGCAAACCGGCCTTGTGTGTGGCAGCTCTATTGACGACTACAACGAGGGTGTGATAAAGAAACATGAATTTACACGCCCGGAGAAAGAAAAAGACAGGATTGAGCACATCACTATTACAGGTGCTCAAACAGGTATTGTGTTTCTGGCCTACAACGATTGCGAGAGTGTACAAACCATCATTGACAACTGGAAAAAAGACCATGCCCCTGAGTATGACTTTACCTGCGCCGATGGTGTGAGGCACATCTTTTGGGTGATAGATAACTATGCCAAGGTAGCCAGCATAACGCATAACTTTAATACCGATGTGCCTTGTACTTACATAGCCGATGGCCACCACAGGGCGGCATCAGCAGCCAAGGTATGCAAGGAAATGAGGGAAAATGGTTATTCTATTGATGGCAATGAGTCGTTCAACTACTTTGTTACCTGCATCTTCCCGGCCAGCCAGCTTGCTATTCTTGATTATAACAGGGTGGTAAAGGACCTGAACAGCTACACCCACGAGCAGTTTATTGCAGCGCTGGATGCCGACTTTACAGTAACAGCACAAGGTAAAACAGCTTTTAAACCGGCGGTACCGCACGAGTTTGGCATGTACCTTGGTGGTAACTGGTACAAAATGGTGTGCAAACCCGGCACTTACGCTGATGACCCGATAGGTGTGCTCGACGTGAGCATACTGCAGGAGAATGTACTGGGCAAGTTGCTGGCTATCTATGACCAGCGCACCGACAAAAGAATAGATTTTGTGGGTGGCATACGCGGCATGCAGGAGCTTGAAAAGAGAGTAGACAGTAAGGATATGGAGGTGGCATTCTCTATTTACCCGGTATCAATACAACAACTGTTTAAGATCGCCGATTCCGGCAATGTAATGCCCCCCAAAAGCACATGGTTTGAGCCTAAGCTGAGAGATGGATTGGTGGTGTATACCATCTAAGACGCCGGTTTCACTATAGAAAGAACAAATATTTACAATGCCCGGTGCGTCTTGCGTCGGGCATTGTTTTGTTTGCATATTTGATGTCGTTATAAAACGTTAGGGGTTTATTACGGCGGTTGCAAACGGTTTCCTATTTGGGCGCCGCAAGCAAAATGATGTTCACCGGAAAACGTTTACGGGTACATAAATGATTAAAAAAGTTACACAACCTACCATCACTAAGGACGGAATGTTTCCGTCTACACAAAACATGGATTAAAAACCCGGTATTATATACACCCCTCACGTAGAGACGGAATGCTTCCGTCTCCGAAAAACATGGATTCAATAACCCGGTTTATTCTGCCCGCCCGTTATGGAGACGGAAACATTCCGTCTCTACACAATATGAAAAATTCTGTTTATTACTTTACACCCCCCTACTCTTTCACAAACCGCTGCAC
>CAILMA010000528.1 GCA_903835145.1 uncultured Bacteroidota bacterium | reverse complement strand
GTTTGACAATGGAGATAGCGTTTTGAGGCCGAAATCGAGAATATTAGATCTAAAAATCGATGAAAAATCGCGAAAAGTAACGTCTTTTTATGCCGCCGACATAGCCAGAAGGTATAACAAACAAATGGGTTCTGTATCTAAAAAAGACGGTAAATACCTTATTTGCGGTGGATTGGTGAATTATATTTTGGGTATGGATTCAGCCACCAAAGCAATAACGTATGAAATAAATACATGCCATACATTTACTTCGTATCGTATTAACAGCGTTGAAAATATATTCGGTTTAGAACAAAAGCTGGAACAAAAATAGATTTACTGTTTTTTGAATCATAATCTATTGACACCTCACTCATTTTTCTTGATGAGCTACTTTTATATTGTGTCATTTTTGCTTGCGTCAGGGTCGCGAATGTTTTTGACATTCAGTTAGCGAAAATAGTGATTGGCTACTGGAGTTTTTTCTTTGCACTGTACGCGTAAAAACTTAATTTCTTGGTGGGACAAGAACGAGGGCACCTCAGTTTGTTGGGGCGCCCTCTGTTAAATATTCAAGAAAGGATTGATTAAAAAACGATCGGCAGGTTATGTGCTTTCCTGTATTCAATAATTGGCTTGTAAGGGCCAAATTTATGCTGCAATGCTGAGAAGCTATCAATGAATGGCCCGATCCCGTAATCAATGGCTTTAAATTTGATTTCGGGGTAGTCAGGTATTGCTTTGTTTTTCTTAGTAGGGCGCTCGTGTATTCTATCATCGTTTACAAATGCTGCAACGTCTATACACTGTTCATCCGTAAGTACAGGTTTCTTCCAGGTGGCCTTTAGGTTAGGCATATTTGCCTTTATGAATCGGGCAAGTTTAATAACTCTGTGCGGGCTTGAACCCACCTGATAGGAATGAGGACCCCAAAGCGGCGGATATACATAAGTTGAAGAATCGGCGTTCCACTGGCCCTGGCCAGAAGCTCCGTGGCAGGAGGCGCAGTTCTCTGCGAAGATAGCTGCTCCTTTCGTAGGGTTGGCCGCACGGTCTAAATATTCAATTTCCAAACTTTCATCGCCTTTTACGTGCTGGCCTACAGGTACATTTGTGCCAACCCACCTTATATAACAACACATTGCCACTATTTCTTTGCTATCAAGCGGTAACGGTGTGCCATTGTGAGGACGCTCTATACAATTGTTTATTCGCTGCCCCATCGTCAATACCTGATTTTCCCTGCCCCTGTACTGCGGGTACCGTGCATGTGAGCTGAAAAAATTAAAACCAAATGGCCGCGTTCCTGCATCAAGATGGCAATTTGTGCAATTCATTTTGTTACCGAGATTCTTGCTAACGATTCCATTCGGACCAATATATTTTGCAGTATTTACTACCAGGTCGCGGCCATACCTAACCATTTCACCAAATTTATCATGGGGTATAGTACTTGTGTCCGGCGGCGTGAAAATTGCTACAGAATCCTTATTCGCTTCTTTCTTTTCTCCTGATGCCGCTTTGTTTTCATTGCTGTTGCATGCTGCAAACGTAATCACAAAAGAGACTATAGAAAGTGCTAAGACTTTGGTCTTAATCTTTCCACTTGTTTGATGAACGGTTTTCATTTGGCAGGTTGCGGTGTTTTAAAACGAT
>CAILMA010000527.1 GCA_903835145.1 uncultured Bacteroidota bacterium | reverse complement strand
TGTAAGGCGTTGACAGGGGCCTATTCTATATTATGGTATCGAGGCATTTACAACTGCCCCACAAAAGCTCGTTCAACCACCCTGCCGGAATATCCGGTTCAAAATAATACCTTTGCAACCTTAAATAAAATACAACAATATGACTGGCGACAATTATAAATTAGACACGAAACTAATACATGCAGGCGTGAGCCCAGACCCTACTACTGGTGCTATAATGACGCCTATTTACCAGACCTCCACCTACGTGCAGGCGGCTCCCGGCGACCACAAAGGCTATGAATATGCCCGTACCCAAAACCCTACCCGCACTGTGTTACAAAATGCACTTGCAGCCATAGAAAACGGCAATTTTGCACTTTGCTTTGGTAGCGGTATGGCGGCTACCGATGCAGTAATAAAACTGCTGCACCCGGGCGATGAAGTGGTAGTATCTAACGACCTGTATGGCGGCACCTACCGCATCATGACCAAGGTTTTTGCCAACTACGGTATTAAATTTCACTTCATTGATATGTCTGATGCGTCAAACATCAAGAACTATATCAATGCACATACCAAGATGATCTGGATTGAAACACCTACCAATCCACTTCTTAACGTGATAGACATAGCAGCATCTGCAACCATAGCCCACGACAACAATTTGCTGCTGGTGTGCGACAACACCTTTGCATCACCTTACCTGCAGAATCCGCTCGACTTTGGTGCCGATATCGTATTGCACTCAGCCACAAAATACCTTGGTGGCCACTCAGATGTGGTACATGGTGCGCTCATCATGAACGATGAGGACCTCGAAAACAGACTTCGTTTCATACAAAACAGTTGTGGTGCAGTACCCGGCCCGCACGATTGCTGGCTGGTACTCAGGGGCATTAAAACCCTGCACGTGCGCATGCAGCGCCACTGCGAAAACGGTGCCGCCGTTGCAAAATACCTGAAAAGTCACCCAAAAGTAGGTAAGGTACTTTGGGTTGGTTTTGAAGACCACCCTAATCACCACATCGCGCAAAAGCAGATGCGCGGGTATGGTGGGATGATCTCTTTTACCCTGAAAGATGACAACATAGAAGCGGCAATGGAAGTGCTCAAGAAAACGCAGCTGTTTGCGCTTGCGGAGTCATTGGGCGGCGTTGAATCACTTATAGGCCACCCGGCAACCATGACTCACGGCTCTATTCCCCGTGAAGAGCGCATTAAGAACGGTCTGTCTGATTCTTTGATAAGGCTGAGCGTAGGTATTGAAGCCATAGAAGATTTGATTGCTGACCTTGCCCATGCCATAGGATAGTTGTTTGCTAATTGAATACACGCTGCCGATGGACTTCCGTCGGCAGCTTTTTTGTTGTCATTTTTTTGGACACCTGCCTTAAGTCTTGTCGTTGAGTATTATTAAGGTCATTTTGTGGATAACCCACTGCGTCGTTTTGTAGTCCTAAACCATTAATAACCAATTCAAAATCCATAAGTCTAAACTTTTTTCATCAAAATATCCACAAAATTAGGAATTTACATTTTATATGGAATATCTTTGTACTGAAAATCATCTATCATGATACAAGTCGCCACCCTCCCTCCCGAAGCTACCGGAGATACGCTCACAACAATAGCACAAAACATATGCAATCAGTTGCTGGCATTCCAGAACACCATAGAAGCAAGGCCACCGCAGGAGCGTTACCCATCCGCACCGGAACTCAATATGCTCTGCAAAATGTTGAACTGCCTGGAGAAAATAAAACGGATGCAAAAAGCTGCCACACCGGCACGCTTGCTCCAAAGCTTTCTTACGTTCGTAAAGCAGAATGACGAAACAACTGGAAAGAAACTGAAAGCATTGCTTAGCGCATTTACCGCCGGCGAAGCAGAAAAAAATACCACTTCTGCGGACGAAATGCCTTACAATACCGCCCCGCAAACCTACCAAGAATCAGAGCAAACGAAAAACTCCGGGCAACCCAATGATGAGCCGCAACCGCCACTGCCAACGCCTGACGCTTCGACACCGGCAGGCGGCCCGCCCCCACTCATTTCGCTGGACGATTTTATGGTCTACAGCAAACTCCTGCTGCGCCTGAATGCACCTCCCACAGAAAAAAGCACAATACGCGGTCATGAATACAATACCAACTGGCTGCAATACAACCTTTATCAGTGGTGTCTGCCAGCAGAAAAACGGAGGTTCCACTACGACGAACATCGCTACGCCAAACAAATAGACCATTCTTCTATAAAACGAGAAATTGGACGGCTTCTTGAAAAACAGGGGGTGACATCTGTCTCCATGCAGTAGCGTTTTACTCCGGCTTTCCCATCAAGCGACAATCTGAAAGCCCACCCGAAAACCACACCCCCAAAAAACACCCCGGCACTAAACCCTAAATTTTTTCCTTTTTTATTTGATTAAATCTAATGTTTTATTACTAACGGAGTGTAAACTTCAAAGGGTTATCTTTGCGGCGAGTTTTGTAAAATAGTCTACATGAATTTTGCATTAAATAATATTCCAACCCGCACACAAAGGCCACGTAATTATGGCATTACCATGGTGATGGATAAAGGCATGGGCCTTGATGGCACACGCGATTTTTTATCGGTAGCAGCTCCCTTTGTTGATATCGTAAAACTTGGGTTTGGTACCAGTTATGTTACCAATAACCTTAAGGAGAAGATAGCAATTTACAAGGAACACGATATCCCGGTTTACTTCGGCGGTACTTTGTTTGAAGCCTTTTTGGTCCGCAATCAGTTCGACGATTATATCAACGTAATCAAAGAATTTGGCCTCACGCATGTTGAGGTTTCTGATGGCTCTATCACTATACCGCACATTGAGAAATGCGGCTATATTGAGAAACTGGCAAAGCATGTAACGGTGCATTCTGAGGTAGGTTCTAAAGATGCTGCCCACATTATGCCGCCCTACAAGTGGATAGAGCTTATGAAAGCCGAACTGGAAGCTGGCGCAAGCTATGTGATAGCT
>CAILMA010000526.1 GCA_903835145.1 uncultured Bacteroidota bacterium | reverse complement strand
TAGTAATGTAACCTCAACTTAAGGAATATATATGAAAATCGGCAATTACGAACTTAGCGAAAATACTTTGTTCTACAAAACGGGTGATGATGATTTGCCTATTACAATTAATGCTGGCGGTGATATTCCTCTTACCGCTATTTGGATTGACGGTGAACCTAAAGCCTACACGCTACCCGAAAATGGATTTATTCTATCGTCCAATTTCGAGGAATTTCAAGCATTGCTCATTTCTGAGTAAGCTGCATCGTATAGTTTTTTGGATTCTGCATTAAGTTTAGTAACTTTATTAAATTCAGCTTTAGTTAATGAACGTTTCTCTTTTAATGCAGTTCCTTCAATCTTTCTAATTTGCTCATACAATTCGTGACCTTTGCCATATTTAACAGTAAGCATTGGTTTCATGTTTACTTGAACTTCCATGTATGAGCCTTTAACTTCAAATACCATGTTTACATCACGATAGCCTGAAGGTGAAGGCGCATCAGGGTTTAAAGTATTTTTAAGTTTGATTGGCTCGCCATATTTGGATTTGATTAAATCAATAGCTTTTTGAGTATCTTTTAATGATTTAATAGAAATTGTAGTTCTAAGCAAATCTTTAATTTTGCTTACATCGCCTTCGTAATCATTCAAGACTTTTTCAACGGCTCTTTCCGAACCTTTAATATCAACTACGGCAGCTTCACCGCCCAATTCTTTGGCGATACTTGCATTGGTTGAATCAAAGTAATCTTTATTCTCAGCAGCTTTTTCGTAAATCTTGGTTAGTTGCTTTTGGCTTTCGGTTGAAAGTTGTTTTAAATGAGTTGGATTGAATGACTTTTCTAAATGTTTATTTTTTTTTTGCGCTGTTAAATGTTTAGGAACTTTGTTAGCCATTGCTTTAGCAGAAGCTGGTTGCGAAATAGCAGCCGTTGCTTTACCAGCATTAGGAGCGATACTTGCAGCTCCGCCAGCACCACTGCCGAATTGTCCGTTCTCGGCTCTTGGGTGGTCGTTTTCTACCCACGCATCTTCTGCGTTTAGATAGTCTTTCTCGGCAAGCTCCTCACCTTCAGGCGATTCATTTTCCATGATACCGATTTCGTTGTAGCCACTTGTCTTGTCAGTTGCTACACGTTGACGTTCTTCTTCAGTAGAAATTGCACCTACTTCAATAAGAGCAGCACCAACTTGTGCTTTAGCCAAGTTAGTTTGAGCCAACTCTTGAGCTGTTGGAGTATCAAGTGGAAGCCAATTCAATGTCGTTTCAACATCAATCTTTTTCTTAAGCTGTGGCTCTACAAATGATTTAATAACCAATTGGTGATGACGTTCAGCCAATGGCGTAAGGTCATGTGTTTGAATAGATTCAAGCAACTCATGGTATGAGGCTTCTTCGTATTCGCCTGTAGAGTTAAATCCTTTTGGAGTTGTACCAATAAGTTTAGTTGCTGGAACACCAGCAATTGCAGCTACCAATTGGTATTGCGTCATAATCAATTGGTCAAAGTCAGCAAGAGAAGTGTCAAATTGTGAAAACTCGTCACCTTCTTTATCGCCCATCTTGATACCATAATTGTCACGCATTTGCGCCCAATAGTTCAAGCGTCCAATAGCCTGTTCTGTATTAGACATTGCAGCTTCCATGTCAGTCAACCAAACAGTTGTACGCTTAGACATGGCTAATTGTGGAGCTTCGTTAGCTACACGTTCGGCAGCGTAAACACGCTCCATAATTTGCTGAGTAAGTGGAACACCACCATAAATGTATTGTGGTTTCAATACGTCCACAGGTTCCGCATGACGGAATATGATTAAATGTGAACGATGAACTTTCTTACCATTGATTATCCACCAAGTTGGCTCGTAAAAATGTAAAGTATCAGGCTGACTAGCAGCAGCTCCATCCAACATAGGGGCGCACCAGTATGGGTCAACTTGCACAATCCCTTTATAACTATTAGCAGTGACACCATCAATATTAAAAGGCTTTTCATAGTATTCAGGGTCAGTTGATTGAACTTTAAACATTGCAACACGAATACCGAAGATACGACCTTTGCGGATGAACTCACGCATATTCCATGTGAGGCGCATTGAACGGTCATAAGCCTTAATAATCTTTGCTGCTTCAGGGTCTAGTTCTTCACCGTCAATAGATACTACGTTGTAACCTTTACGGATTGCATCATCGCCAGGCATTGCACAGGCTTTGTTTACTAGCCAATTTTGAGCCAAGATACCGCAAAGCTGCGCTCCAATGAAACCTTGTGAAGCATACCAATATACTACAGCGTCAGATACGGAGTTATTTCCTGCATCGTACATCTTGAATGATGGATAGCCGTTTGAGCTATCATCCATTGCCACGCCAGTAATTTTTTGGTCAAAGGCTGGCTGCTGTGCTTTTAATGCAGAGAATTTGTCTAATACAAAGTCTTTAATCTTTGTTGAGCTTTCAATGTCACCAGCATGAGTGCCGAATAGACTTTTACGAGCGATAGCTTTAGGCGCATCTTCCGCCTTCGCAACTTCTTCTTTCTCGCCTCTAAACCAATCTAAAATTGACATTAATAATCCTCTATCCAAAGAAACTTCGTCTTGGTACCATCACTTCGCTAAACGCTCTCGATAACGCATCAATTTGGTCATCGTTTGAGCCATTAGGGAACATTCGCATCTCATTAATGAGTGAAGCGTTCCATTCGCCTCTGAGCATCATAACATTACCGATATTTACTTGTGAACCCAAAGGTTCAGCTCTAGTAATCTTATCACCACTTTCAGGTGAACTTTTTACATTGTATCCAGCTAGTTCTCTTGTTAAATAAATAACTTGAGTTTTACCAGCTTGACCAGGGTCTTGTGGGATTGAAATCTTTACGCTTCTTCCGTCAAAAGATGCAGTGTTTCGTATTGCAGCATCTCTCTTATCAGGACCATCACGCAGCCGAACCATATCAGCAATGACAAATCTACCATCGGGTAATCTGCCAATCTTGCCTCCAGCCGTCCAATCACCATCGACTGTTGAAGCCAAGTCCCATCCTCTGCACCATTTAATTTCGCCAGCAGGTAAATCATCAATGACCGCTATTTGGTCAGGCTTGAAGATACCGCCTTCTGCTGGTGCTGGTCTTTGCATATACTGACCAGCAAAATTATATGGCGATGCTTGTTCCATTCGCTTTAATTCATCTATAGGGTGTTTAGCTTCCCATAGAGCTTCGCCTTCATCAGTAATGGCTGGTAAACAGATATGTTCCCATTCTTCACCGTTGCCACCTTTAAGCAGCCATCCTGACAAGTCATCTTCATGCAGCCTTTGCATGATAAGAATAATTGGTGTTTCAGGACTGTTTTTCCGACTTTCTAGCGTATTTTGAAACCACTCAATGACATTCTGACGCATAACGTCTGAACGAGCTTCGTCAGCTTTGTGAGGGTCATCAATAATAATGGCACCACCAAAACCAGTGCGATGCTTACCAGCACCGTAACCAGTAATTGCACCACCTGCACCGACAGCGTAAACAATGCCACCGTCTTTTGTACGCCATTCGTCCCTTGCTTTGCTATCATCTTTTAATCCAAAGTTAGGAAATGATTCTAGGAAGGCTGGATGCTGCACAAGCTCTCTAGTCTGCCAAGCATTATTGGCTGCCAGTCTTGCGCTGTATGAAGTATGAATGAACTCAGCATCGGGTACTCTACCCAAAGCCCAAGCCATAAAATTAATAACCGCAATTTCGGTCTTACTGTATCGAGGCGGAATATTAATGATTAATCGTTTTGTTTCACCGTAGAATACTTTTTCTAAAGCATCACAAAGTATTTTGTGGTGAGGTGAGCGAAGCCATTGATAGCCACGCCTATTTAGAAACATCCATCTACAAAAGTAATAAAAGTCTGTGGATGCCCTTAAAGATAATGCTGCACGTTGTTTTTCGGTAAGCTCTAGCATTAAACCAAATCGTTTAGTTCAGCGTTAATCTGTGCGTACTCTTGCAAGTTCATCATGCTTTGCTGTGATGGCGCATTGTTCTGTATGTTTACTTGAGTTTCAGGCTGCTTGCCTAGAACCGTTTCTCTACCTTTGGCAATTGCTTCTTGTGCAATCTTATGTTCTACGATGGATGTACCTTCGTTGATTTTTGATTCCATCATTCGCAAGTTGTTAATAGTTGCGTTGGTAAAGAATTGAATATGTTTTGTGCGTTCTTCGACTATCTCATTGACAGCGTGAACAGAGCGTTCATCTAATTGGCTAAGTTCTTGTTTAGCCTCAACAAGTTTGTTCACAAGTTGTTCATGCTCTTTGTCTAAGCCTTTAGTGTGCTTATTAACAGCACCTACGCTTAATTTGTATTTGTACGCAAGGTCACGCTGAGTAAAGTTACCCGTTTTCCAATCGGCTACGATTGAAGCTATTGTGTCTTGTGTGAGGATTTTTGAAGCTGCCATGTTAGGCGTTTTGTATAGGCGTGACTTCGCCCACCGTTAAGTTATCATATCTACAGGATATGTCAATAGTTTGATTAAAATATTTATCCATTATTCCTCCGCCATTGAGCAGTTTTGTTTGGCTTATGTCGCAATGCAATAGAAAGCAAAAGTCCTGTCGCTACGCCAATCGCATAGGAAGGTGAGTAGCACAATATGTAATCTTTAATTGTTATCAGCATTTTTGAAATCCTTTGGCTCCAATACTGATTTGTGTGAATCTGCTTTCATCATATCAAGGACAGTAATAATGTCCTCAACAGACTCGCCACTAACCACAGCGTCACAGTAACCCATGAGGCTGCCATCACGATTATAATAAACCTCTTTAATTTCGTAGTATTCGTTATCTTCATCATCAGTTTGTTTTAATATTCTATAGTTCCAACTCATATCACCACTCCGTTTTTGTAGGTTCATCACAATCATACGGGTCTATGGTGGCTTTCCACATATCCCACATAGTCCATGAATCGCCAAGATGGTTAAAACTATGTTTTGCTATGCCGTAATTATCTCGAACTGAAGCCCAAATCTTTGAGTCCATTGGTAGATACATTGCGCCTACATCAATCAAAGGTAGATTGCGTAGATGGTGTTCTTTGGGAAGTGTTTTAAGATTTACGTCAATTTGTTTCATTACACCACTCCTGCTACTGTCATCTTGCGCCAAATAAAATCATGTGCAAATTGAAGTGCCATTTCATATTGATAGTGATACCGCCAGTTATTAGGAAGCATCCCAATAGAAATTTGTATTGCGTCAACCATGTGCTGCCGACCTGATTGTGTAAGGCTGGTCATGGCTGCATCTATAATTTGAACTGTGTAATTATCGCAATCATCGCCAATATCATCCCAACAATTTACGCCACCGCTAGAAATACCCATAGATTTTTGAGGATAACCCAAACGTGAATCATCATGGCGCATCCAATTACGCCAAAGTTCTAAACATTCTTTTAGTCTGACAACATCTATCTGCATATTAACTTCCGTATAGGTATCGTGCAGCTTCTCTTATGGCTTCAGCTAGTGTAGTTTCTCTTGTGTTTTTTGGCAGCCTGGCGAGTTGTTCTTCTGTAAAGATTGCCACCTTGTTTTCACGCCAACCATTTTTTTTAATAATAAACGGGTCTGTGACCGTTGTTTGTAATCCAGCCAACGATGAACGAAGCCTAGTCATTACAAGGAAATCCAAATGCAAATACCAAAATAATCCACCTTATCTCACATGAAGTACGTTTAGGATAAACCACAATTGCAGGAATTAAATATATCGAACGAAAATCTAATCCCAAAACAAAGAACATGGCTTACTCCTAATCTATTGTGTAACTATACCTCATTTTTTACAATGTTCGTACAAATCTTGCAACCAAAACCAAAGAATGAGGAAAGGAACCCAAATAGGAAATGTAAATACAATTAACCATATTTTATGCTTCAGCTTCATTGAGTTCTTTTATTTTTTGTTTGTATAAAGCTTTTATATCTTTTATTTCATCAATGGTCAATTTTAATGGTTCATGTGGTCCTTCAAGAAACAATACTTGCTGAAGTCCAATTTTGTTAATTAGATTTTGTCGGTATTTAATGATATTTCCCGACAAAAAATTGTTACATGGTGCGCATTGTTTGTGAACGTTAAGCTCGTTAAATCTTAGCTCAGGATGCGCTCCCGTTGTAAGGTAGTGTCCTGCGTGGTATTGTCCTTCGTGGAATCGCCCACAGCTAATGCAAGGTTCTTTTTCATCTCTAAGTCTAATGTATTGGTTAAATATGGATTGAGCTTCTTTAAACCAATCAGCCCGTGACTTAAGTTTTACTTTAGCTTCACGATGCTCTTTTCGTTCTTTTACTTCTCTAGTTTTCTTTGCGGTGGCAATAGCACAATCAAACCCACAAACCGATTGCAATGGTTTAGTAGGTATGAATTTTTCACGGCATATTTTACAAGTTTTTTGTCTAGGTTGCTTGATAGTCATTCAATTTAACTCCATTTTGAATCGCCCAGGCAATACTATACTCTATTAAACTTGAACCTCGAACTTTAGTCATTAAAGCTGTTGACTCACGCAAATTGATAAATTCGTTTTCTAAACCTGCCACAATTTCGCTGCCTTCTTTTGTTGCTACAGCATGACCTGATACCAGCAGAACTTTCCATTG
>CAILMA010000525.1 GCA_903835145.1 uncultured Bacteroidota bacterium | reverse complement strand
TGAATACCGATCCTTACCACTTCGCTTATATGGGCGATAAATACGAATGCCCTGTTTGTAATACAAAACTCGCGTATTTTACCCCTATTGGGAACGATTTTTTTGAGGCTTTTGATAAGTTCGAGTATAATTACCCGCTTGCACATTCCGAAACATTCAACTTTCTGCACTACCACTGCCCCAAATGTTATTCCGGGGATAGGGAAAGGATGTATGCACTTTATTTTAAAAAGAAGTTCAGCAATATTGACAAAAGCAAAAAACTGGATTTTGTTGATTTTGCACCAAGCTCAGGATTAGAAAAATATTATTTGCGCAAACTTGATTTCCTTAATTACCGCACCGCCGATCTTTTTATGGAAGGAGTTGACGATAAAATCGACTTAACGGACATGAAGGAATACAAGGACAACATGTTCGACATATTTTTATGTTCCCACGTACTTGAGCATGTTTCTGATGATAGGAAAGCAATGAAGGAACTATACCGTATCCTTAAACCCGGAGGTTGGGGTATCGCAATGGTGCCGATCAATTATGTTATGGAGGAGGTATTTGAAGATCCGAACATTACAACACCGGCTGACCGGTGGAAGTACTTCGGGCAGGATGATCACGTAAGGTTTTACAGCAAAAAGGGCTTTATTAAACGATTGCAGGAAGCTGGCTTTAAGGTGAACCAATACGGAATAGATTACTTCGGGGCTGATGTTTTTGAAAAATGTGGTATCCATAAGCGTTCAGTATTATATATTGTAGAAAAATTATGATAAATGTGACAAAGCCTTTTCTTCCATCGTTAAGCGAATATACAGAATATCTGGAGGGTATTTGGGAAAGAAACTGGCTAACAAATAATGGACCTCTTGTTAATGATTTAGAACTTAAGCTAAAAGAATACCTCTCTGTTAAGCACCTTTTATTTCTGAGCAACGGTACAATCGCAATTCAAATTGCTATAAAAGCCCTTGAACTGAAGGGTGAAATCATCACTACACCATTCAGCTACGTTGCAACTACAAGCAGTATAGTATGGGAAAATTGCAAACCTGTTTTTGCAGATATTGACCCACTTTCACTTAATATAGACCCAAAAAAAATAGAAGAACGCATAACACCTGCTACCACAGCAATATTAGCCACCCACGTTTACGGTAACCCTTGCGATGTTGATGCAATAGAATTGATAGCACAGAAACACAACCTTAAAGTTATATACGATGCAGCACATGCATTTGGTGTTACCTACAAAGGGAAGTCGATTTTCGAATATGGCGATGCTTCTACAACAAGTTTCCATGCCACCAAGGTTTTCCATACTATAGAGGGCGGCGCCATTTTTGCAAATGATGCTCAGTTGCTTAAAAAAATGTCTCAACTACGCAATTTCGGCCACAGTGGCCCCGAAACTTTCGAATGCGTTGGTATCAACGGCAAAAACTCAGAGTTTCATGCAGCCATGGGGCTTGTGAACCTGAAACACATTGATTCGATTCTGGAGTCACGTAAAATACAGGCACTAACCTACGATAAAGTACTGGCACCATTGAGAATACAAAAACCGCTCATTCTGCCGGGTGCAAACTGGAATTATTCTTACTACCCAATTATCTTTGAAAGTGAAGAACAACTGTTAAAAAGCATCCAGGTACTCAACGACAATTGGGTGTATCCACGCAGGTATTTTTTCCCAAGTTTGTCTACACTACATTTTGTAGATAAGTACGAAGTTCCTGTATCGGAAGACATATGCCGCCGGGTATTGTGCCTTCCTATGTATCACTCCCTTAAAACTGAAGATATAGACTTTATAGCAAGGCTATTGCTGAGAGTACAAAACAACTGATTACTATGAGCATAGCAATAATGCAACCTTATTTGTTCCCCTATATTGGCTTTTTTCAGCTGGTGCATGCCTCTGACACTTTTGTGTTTTATGACGATGTCAATTTCATTAACAGGGGCTGGAT
>CAILMA010000524.1 GCA_903835145.1 uncultured Bacteroidota bacterium | reverse complement strand
CGGATACGGTTGTTGTCGTTATCTGAAATAATTACGTTGCCATCGGCATCAATAGCCACATCTGCGGGATAGTGCATTGTTGCTGCTGTGGCCTCGCCGCCATCGCCGCTGAAGCCGGCAGTACCGGTACCAGCTATGGTGGTTATGGTTCCTGAGGTGCTTATTTTTCGCACAGCATGAGATGCATAATCAGCGAAATAAAGGTTGCCGTGTTTGTCAATGCTTATGCCGCGGGGGTAGTTAAGGCGGGCTGCGGTCGCAGCACCACCGTCGCCGCTGAAGCCGCTTATGCCGGTGCCGGCATAGGTACTTATAGTGCCGGAGGTGTTTATCTTTCTTATTACGTTATTGAGCCCATCTGTTATGTAGAGGTTGCCGGTGGTATCAGTTACCACGTCCATGGGGTTCATGAGCTCAGCGGCTGTTGCGGGGCCGCCATCGCCACTGTAGCCACCGCTGCTGTTGCCAGCAATGGTGCTTATGATGCCTGAAGTGTTGATTTTTCTCACGCGTTGGTTGCCAAGATCAGCAATGTAAATATTTCCGGTTGCATCGGTTGTTATGCCTGAAAGGCCCTGCACGCGCGCTGCTGTAGCTGCGCCACCATCACCACTAAAGCCTAATGTGCCAGTGCCTGCTATGGTTGTAATGATACCTGCAGCGGATATTTTGCGCACCCTGTAGTTTCCATTGTCAGAGATATAGAGGTTATTTGCGGCATCCATATACACCGATGATGGGTAGTTGAGTTCGGCAGCGGTAGCCAGGCCGCCATCACCGCTGTAGCCCGGCGTTCCAGTGCCAGCAATAGTGCTTGAAATGCCTGTCGCGGATATTTTCCTGATTCGGTGGTTGTTATAGTCGGCAATATATACGTTGCCTGCCCGGTCTGTTGCTACGGAGTTAGGTGCATTGTATTCTGCTGCTGTTGCTGCGCTGGCATCGCCGCTGAAAGAAGCAGTGCCGTCACCGGCTATGGTAGTCATAATGTTGCAGGTGGCAGTGCCAGTGAAAGGGGTGACCCTGAGTGCATGGTTTACGATAACGCTTCCACAGCTATTGCTCGTTGCGTATGCTATGTTCACCAATCCGGTGGATAGTGCCCTTACTATGCCTGCTGCTGAAACAGTGGCTATACTGGTATTGGCTGAGCTCCAGGTACCTCCGCCGGCGGCATCGCTAAATACAACCGATGAGCCAACCGAAAGTGTATCTGCACCAGAGATAGCTGCTATTACAGGCAGGCCGGAGCTGATTTTTCGCACTCTGTTGTTTGCCGGGTCAGCAATATAAATGTTGCTGCTGTTATCTACCGTGACGCCGGTAGGGTGGTTGAGTTGACCTGCGGTAGCAGCCCCGCCATCGCCGCTGAATCCTGCAGTGCCTGTACCGGCTATTGTCGTGATAATGCCTGCCGGGGTTATTTTTCTAATGCTGTTATTGGTTACGTCTACTAAATAAATATTGCCGGAAGAGTCGGCTTCGACATCATCAGTTCCTGATAGTTCGGCAGCGGTAGCTGCGCCGCCGTCGCCCGAGTATCCTGCGGTGCCGTTACCGGCAATAGTGCTTATAATGCCTGCCGGTGTCACCTTCCTCACGCGGTTATTTCCCTCATCAGCTATCAGTAAGTTGCCAGAGTTGTCCATAAAAACGCCCTCGGGGCTATTCAGCTTGGTGCTCGTAGCTGCACCACCGTCGCCGGAATAGCCGCCTGAGCCGTTCCCGGCAATGGTCTTTATGATGCCAGCCGGGGTTATTCTCCTTATTCTGTTGTTGCTTACATCAGCAAAGTAGATATTGCCGCTTGTATCGGAGGTAACGCCTATAAGGTAAGAAATTTTAGCTGCAGTGGCCGCGCCACCGTCACCGCTGAAGCCTGATGTGCCTGTGCCGGCAATGGTAGTGATAACACCTGAGGTGTCAATTTTTCTTATCGCACAATTTACTCTGTCGGCAAATACAATGTTTCCCACTGCATCTATGGTTATACCCCAGGGGCCGTATATTTTCGCAGCTGTTGCTGGTCCGCCATCGCCCGTATAACCGTTTGAGCCGGTACCGCAGATTGTTGATATGATGCCCCCAGGGGTGATCTTGCGAATCCGGTTGTTGTTGTTATCAGTAACATAAATATTACCCGCTGCATCTGTTGCAATGCCGGAAGGGGCCGAGAGCTCGCGAACAGTAGCTGTGCCCTCGCCGTTGTAGCCGCTGGTGCCATTGCCGGCTATAGTAGATATGATGTTGCAACCTGCAGCCGTGCTCCCGATAATGGTTACCGCATGTGTTGCAACCAGTGTGCCGCAGCCGTTGGTCACGGAGTAGCTGATGGTTGCTGAACCGGCAGCTACGCCAGTAACAACTCCTGAGCTGCTCACGCTGGCAGTGCCAGATGCAGAGGAGCGCCAGGTGCCACCGGAAACTGAATCTGAGAAAGTATAGAACGAACCAGCTGCTAAAGTTGAGGTACCGGTGATGGATGATACCGACAAAACAGCCGGAGCTATTTTTCTCAGCCTGTAGTTGCGCGTATCCGCCACGTATATTATTCCGCTGGTATCAGATGCTATACCGAAGTTAGACGAAAGCTCTCCCGAAGTTGCGGGGCCACCGTCGCCACTGAAACCCGGCGTGCCTGTGCCGGCGAAAGTATGGATGATGCCTGCCGTATCAATCACTCTCACCTTGTTTCCTGCATTAAAAAAGATATTGCCAGTCGGATCCAGAATCAACTGTACCCCGGCGATAGTGGCGGCTGTTGCCGGGCCGCCGTCGCCGGTATTTGTTGCTGTACCGTTGCCTGCAATAGTGCTTATGATGCCTGAGGCATTTACTTTTCTTAGTCTGTAATTATTGCCATCGGGTATGTAGATATTGCCGCTGTTATCAACCGCCACTCCCTGCGGAAAATTCAGCTGGGCGTCTGTTGCCGGCCCTCCATCGCCACTGTAGCCGCCAGCAGATGACCCGACGGCACCGCTGCCAGCTATCGTAGTAATTATACCTGACGTACTTACTTTCCGTATCCTGTGGTTGTTTTGGTCTGCTATATATAGGTTTCCGGCACTGTCTACAGCAACTCCCATTGGGAGGTTTAACTCCGCTGCCGTTGCTGGTCCGCCGTCGCCACGAAAGCCATTGGTGCCATTGCCGGCAACGGTTGATATGATGCCGGAGGTGTTTATTTTTCTTATGCGCTCATTGTCGCGGTCGGCTATATATAAATTGCCTGCTCCGTCTGTTGCCAACCCCCATGGATTGCCAAATTCTGCTGCGGTTGCAGGCCCACCATCGCCACTAAAGCCATAGGAGCCACCGGCTATGGTTGTTATGATGCCGGCTGGAGTTATTTTTCTTACATTAATGTGGGCAAGATCAGTAAAATAAACATTCCCCGTCCGGTCTGTTGCCACGCCGAATACTTCCTGAATTTCAGCCGCAGTTGCCGCCCCGCCGTCGCCAGTGTAGCCGGGTGTGCCCGTGCCAGCAACGGTGGTCATTAAGTTGCAGCGGGTGCTTTGTGCCTCGACATAGCGCGGATTAAAAAATAGGAGCGACAGTAATAGGACAAAGCGCACCAACGGGGTAATACTATTAAATTTAATAGAGATTGACATAACAATAAAATATCGATCACCGCCAGCTTTTGGGCTGCGGCGAGGTAAACAGAAATGATTAGACTAAATTATACACAATATTACAAAAAGTTTTCTCCCTGATGCCATAGGCAAGTCACTTTGCAAATACTTAATCCATTAATTTTGACGACTGATGTCGTCCCGTGTTTTGCGAAATATAATGTTGTGCATGGCTTTGTTAATAGTAACACTGCCGTCCTTTTTTTGCAATACCCCGGCGCCGGTTGCTACCGAGCCGCAGCCCACTTCCCTTTGGCGCAATGTCTATGATACTTCAGCACATTATGTGGGTATGCAAACATGCCGGGGGTGCCACGAAGAGGTGTATAAAACATTCATTCAAACGGGCATGGGGCAGTCTTTCGGGCAGGCAACGAGGGAGAAATCCGCGGCTGATTTCTCTCCCGCTCATTCGTTGGTTTACGACTCTGCGCTCGATTATTACTACAAACCGTTTTGGAAGGGTGACACTTTTTGTGTGCTGGAATACCGGCTGGAGGGCACTGATACCGTGCATCAGTTGCTGCACCATGTTGACTATGTTGTAGGCTCTGGGCAGCACACGAACTCCCACATGTACAATGTGAACGGCTACGTATATCAGTTGCCCATTACCTTCTACACCCAAAAACACCAGTGGGACCTCGCCCCTGGTTTTGAGAAGGGCGCAAGCAACCGCTTCCAGCGCATGATACAGCTGGAGTGCATGAGTTGCCACAATGGTTACCCCGATTTTGTAGCAGGCAGCGAAAACAAGTACAATGTTGTAAAGGGCGGCATAGACTGTGAGCGTTGCCACGGTGCCGGAAGTCTGCATGTGGCAGAAAAACAACTGGGTAAGATAATAGATACTTCAAAAGGCCCCGACTACTCGATAGTGAACCCGCGCCGCCTGCCGATAGACCTGCAAAACAATGTGTGCCAGCGCTGCCACCTGCAAGGCATTGCGGTGCTTAACGATGGTAAAACGTTCTTAGATTATCACCCCGGTATGAAGCTGAGCGAGGTGATGAACGTATTTATGCCGGAGTACGAGGGCGCGCAAGATAAAATGATCATGGCCTCCCACGTAGAGCGGATGAAAAAGAGCAGGTGCTTCGTGGAGTCTGGTAAAATGAGTTGCATTACCTGCCATAACCCCCATGTAAGTGTGAAGTTCACGCCACGCAGCCAGTACCTGAACGCCTGCCAGAGCTGCCACAGCGGCGCAAAAGGGCAAGTGGCCTGCACAGAAAAGGAAAGTGTGCGTGCCGCCAAAAACAATGATTGTGTTACCTGCCATATGCCTCACAATGGCAGCATAGATATACCCCACGTAGCGGTGACAGACCACTTTATACGCAAGAAGCCGGCTGATGATACCCTGAAGAAAAAAATCACCGCCTTCCTGGGTATGAAGTGTTTTAACAATGACAACCCGGGTGCAATAAATACCGCTCGCGGATTTCTGGAGTTTTTTGAGCGCTATGCGCCTTCGCCCGGACTGCTGGATAGTGCACTCGTGTACCTGAACAGCAGCAAAACCGAAGAAACAACCGTGCGTCAAAACCGCGATTACATAAGGGTATATTTCCTGAAAAATGACTTTGCGAGGGTAACCGAATATGCCCGAGCGCTGAAGCCTGCAGATATGAAGGATGCCTGGACCTGCTACCGGATAGCCGATGCCTACAGTAAGACCGGAGCCAACGAAAAAGCCCTGCCCTGGTTTAAGCGGGCAACGGAAATATTGCCCTTCTCCCTCGATTTTCAGAATAAGTACGGCACCTGCCTTGTGGCGCTGCAACAATACCCCGAGGCACTCAAAACGTTTCAATTTATAGTAGGGGAAAACCCAGGGCACATCAGTGCAAACACCAACCTTGGGTTTATTTATATGCAGGATGGCAACAATACCATGGCCTACAACTACCTTACCCGTGCCCGCGACCTGGACCCCGACTATGAGCAAAACCTCATAAACCTCGCCGTGTGGTACCACAACAACAACCGCCTGCCCGATGCCGAGCGCGCCCTGCTGCACCTGCTTGAAAAACACCCCGCCAACCAGCAAGCCCGCTCCATGCTTATGGACTTGCAGAAAAGGTAGAGGGGTTGTTCGAGCCATGGGTGCAGATGCCGTGGATATGGTGCAGCGGTTTGTGAAGGAGTAGGTGGGTAAATAGTATTTTAATAACACTGGACGAAGCGAGATTCGGACCAAATTCCTGAGCGTAGGGTGTAGTTGTAAAAATATAAGTTCAATCACCCCCCCCCAAAAAAAAACAAAAATGGCTGCAACCCGTGCAGCCATCTGAAAAATATATAATTGTATTGCCCTTTAGCTTTGGCCGGCGAACAATAAATCGAGGTCGGTGTATTTGAATCCGAATTTTTTGGCGATGGGTGCGTTTGTTACGCAGCCCTTATACAAATAAACACCGTGCCTTAGGCCGTTACGGGAAAGGATGACATCATCTACTCCGCCGGAATCGGCACATTGCTGTAGAATCGGCATCAATACATTATTAATAGCGCGTGATGCGGTTCTGGAAACACCGGAAGCAATATTGGGCACGCAATAATGGATGACATCATACATTTTGAATACCGGTTTTTCGTGGGTCGTTACCCTCGATGTTTCGAAGCAGCCGCCGCGGTCTATACTCACATCTATGATAACAGATCCGGCCTTCATATTGCTCACCATCTGCTCTGTAACTACCATCGGTGTAACGCCGTTTATAGGCTTTATGGCACCTATGGCTACATCGGCACTCCTTAGTTCCTCGGCCAGTGTAACAGGGTCCAGCACGGAGGTAAAACAACGCCTGCCGATGTTGTTCTGCAGCTTCATGATTCTGTAAATAGAGTTATCGAATATCTTTACTGATGCGCCCAGCCCGAATGCGGCACGCGCAGCAAACTCAGCCACTACACCAGCGCCGATAATCAACACGCGGGCGGGTGGCACGCCAGATATGCCACCGAGCAATACGCCCTTGCCATTGTCGGTATTCCCGAGGTAGCGCGCAGCTACCAGTATGGCATAGTTGCCTGCTATCTCGCTCATGGAGCGCACGATAGGGAAGGAGCCTACATCGTCCTGAATGGACTCAAATGCAATAGCAATTACCTTCTTGGCTATCAGTTGCTCCAGCAGGGCTTCTTCCAGCAGGGGCATGTGTATGGGCGAAAAAATAACCTGGTTGGTTTGCAGGTAGCTCGCCTCCTCATTGGTAATTGGGGCCGATTTTATAATGGTTGTGGCCTTGTAGAGTTCAGCCTTGTCATACACTATTCTTGCGCCAGCTTCGCTGTAGTCATTATCGAAGTAAAAGGAGCCTTCACCTGCACCATGCTCCACCACAATGTCATGGCCCTGGTTCACCAGTACATTTACCCCCTCCGGCGTAAGCGCAACCCTGTTCTCCTGAAAAGAAGTCTCTTTCGGGATACCAATAAATAATTGTTTCTTTTTTGGAAGAATCATTAAAGTTTCCTCCTGAGGCTGGTAGGAAAAAGAAGAAGAGATGTATGGCCGTTTGCTCATTGAATCAGGCAGAATTCGTGATAAAACACAAGGTACAACGAATGGCGTTATAAAAAAAGCATTTTAACATTTAAACTCACGGTTAAACAGTACGTTAAATGCAAAAATATTCTATGCGTGTTTTGTGCTTTAAATTTTACTTTTGTAACCACCTCCGCAAAAAGAAGTTATGTTAAGACAATCGAACCAGTTAAAGCTTTTACAGAAATTATCTCCTCAGCAGATTCAGATGATGAAGCTGTTGCAGATACCTACTGCCAGCCTGGAAGACAGAATACAGGAAGAACTGGAGGAAAACCCGGCGCTCGAAAATGAAGCTGCACCGGTAGAAGCCGGACAGGAATACAACCTGGACGACGACAACGGCAGCGACAAGGACAGTGATTTTGACCAGGAAGGAGATGAAGTGGAGCTGAGCAATGATACTGCCGAAAAAGTGGATCTGGATGACTTTCTGCGGAGCGAAGAAGATGGTGACCGTAGCTATGACTATGGCGACGACTACCACAGCGGTGACAACGACCGGCAGTCGAGTCCGGCACGCATAGAAACCAATTTTCATGAGTATGTGCTGGACCAGCTGGGGATGCTGGAGCTTGATGAACGCGAACATAAAATAGCCGAGCAGATAATAGGGAGCATGGACGAAGACGGCTACCTGCGCCGGGAGGTAACCTCGCTGGCCGATGACTTGGCTTTCGGGCAAAATATAGAAACAAGCATTGAGGAGATCAATCAGCTCATTTTAAAAATACAGCAGTTTGACCCTCCTGGTATTTGCGTGTGGAACCTGCAGGAGTGTCTGCTGCTGCAACTGCGCAAGATGCAGGACTCCAAGCAACTGCGCAATGCCATCATAGTACTGGAGAAGTACTTTAACGAGTTCATTAAAAAGCACTACGATAAGATACAAAAGCAACTGAACCTGAGCGACGAAGACTTTAAGGGCGTTATTAATGTCATCATTAAGCTCAATCCGAAGCCCGGTTCCTCCTTTGCAGTACTCAATAAGGCTGAAAATTACATTATACCAGACTTTTTTGTATTCAACAACAACGGTATTCTCGAGCTCACTTTAAACTCTAAAAATGCGCCGGAGTTGCGCGTATCAGAAGGGTATAAAGAGATGATGAAAGCCTACGAGCGAGGGCAGAAAAAAGATAAAAGACAGAAAGAAGCAGTTCTTTTCATAAAGCAGAAACTGGACTCTGCCAAGTGGTTTATTGATGCCATAAAGCAACGCCAGCACACGCTGCTGCATACCATGCAGGCTATACTTAATTTTCAGCGAGAGTTCTTCCTTTCCGGCGATGAAACTTCGCTGAGACCCATGATTCTGAAGGATATTGCACTGCTCACGCAGCTCGATGTTTCCACCGTATCCCGTGTGGCCAATAGCAAGTTTGTGCAAACTGAATATGGCACTTTCAAGCTGAAGTACTTCTTCTCTGAGGCACTGCAGCTGGAAAGCGGGGAGGAAGTATCGACCCGCGAAGTGAAAATGATACTCAATGAAATAATAGGGGCGGAAAACAAAATAAAACCACTTTCTGACGAGCATCTTACCGACCTGCTGGCGGAGAAAGGCTACAATGTAGCCCGGCGCACAGTAGCCAAGTACCGGGAGCAGCTGAATATCCCTGTTGCTCGTTTAAGAAAAGAGCTCTGATGTCGCTACCGGCAGTATTACTTCGGGCACATTGCTGTCCTTTGTTCGGCTGGTGATAAGTCCTGATATTTTGTGGGCCTTTAATACATTATCTGGTGCAGGACGCATTACATCAGTGATGGCTTCCCGTGTTGCTTTGGTGTCCAGCCACAGGTCGCATCCGGCGTTGTCCAGTATAAGGGGCATCCGTTTTTTTGTGTTGTGTATCTGTGCCATCAGTTCATTGGCAGGCGTGGTTATTATGCTGCAGGTTTCCAGTACTTCGCCGGTGGTTTTATCGGTCCAGCGGGAATAAATGCCGCCGAAGGTCATGGGCTTTTCGTTGGCGGCATAGATGTACCAAGGTATTTTTTTTGTTCCTGCATGTTGCCATTCAAAAAATCCATCTACGAATATCAGGCACCGGTGGTGGGTTATGCTGGCTTTAAAACTGTTTTTCTCAAATATTCCTTCGCAAGTTGCGTTCAGCGTTTTAGCTCTTATTTCGTTGGCTGCGGCCTTATCTGCTGCCCACCCCGGTATGAGGCCCCAATGCATTGGGGCAACGGTAAACGGCTGTTCGGCGGTTATCACTGGCAAATCGGGGTAAGTGAAACCGCTCACATGGTAGTAATGGTTGGAGGGTATAAACACATATTTATCACCCAGCAGTTCGCGGAGTTCTTTTTTTGAGGGCGTATGGGTATGATAACACATATAAAACGTTTTTAAAAAATGCGTATGTGGCGACGTGCCTGATCTGAACGAGCCAGAAAGTTAACCGCAGAGAGCGCAAAGGGTGCGCACAGGAACGCAAAGGTTCCTTTATTTTTCATACCATTACAGGCTAAAAAATACGCAAAAACAAATCATATCCTTTGCGCCTTCTTTGCGCTTTGCTTTGCGGACTTTGCGTTT
>CAILMA010000523.1 GCA_903835145.1 uncultured Bacteroidota bacterium | reverse complement strand
TAAAATTCAGTGAAATCTTTTACCCCTGATCCTTCATCTTTACCATGGTAAGTATGGTAGCTATAGCAACGGTTTCACCGGTTTGGTCATATACATCAACCAGCCATTTTACTATACCCTTGGTGATGTCTTCAGGCGTGCGTTTTTCCTGGGCTGTTTTTTCTTTTACAGTTAGCTTTACACCTATTGTGGTACCCGGATAAACCGGCTTGGTGAACCTGCATTCATCTATACCATAGTTAAGCAATACCGGGCCTTTCTTCGCATCTACAAACAGACCCGCAGCTTTTGATAGGATGAAGTAGCCATGTGCTACCCTATGCTCAAAGACGGTGCCTTCCAGAGAAGTAGCGTCCATGTGAGCATAGAAATTATCGCCGCTCACATTTGCAAAATTGGTGATGTCGGCCTCTGTAACAGTATGTTTGGCTGTAACAAGGGTCTCCCCTATTTCCAACTCTTCAAAGTATTTTTTAAACGGATGTTTATCATGTTCATGCTGCTTACCAAATTGCTGGTAAACATTGGTAATGTGCGTAATAGTGGTTGGAGAACCCTGAATGGCAGTGCGCTGCAGGTAGTGCATAACACCACGCTTTCCGCCCATTTCCTCACCACCTCCGGCACGCCCCGGGCCACCGTGTACCAGCATTGGCATTGGTGAGCCATGACCAGTGCTTTCTTTTGCACAATCATTATTGAGTACCAATATTCTACCATGCATACTGGCAGTACCCAGTACTATTTCTTTGGCAATATTGTCGTCCTGCGTAATAATGGAACTCACCAGCGAACCCTTGCCGAGTCTTGACAATTCTATTGCATCTTCTATACTGTTGTAAGGAATAATGGTTGATACCGGCCCGAATGCCTCAATATTGTGGCAGTCGGTCTTAACAAACGGATCGTCATTATAGAAAATAACAGGCGGCAGGAATGCACCTTTTTCTTTGTCTGCCCCAACAACTTCAAAATGATCGAGGTTACCGATAACTATTTGCTGCGAAAGTGCCAGCTGCTGCACTTTTTCCCTCACTTCGTTGCGCTGGCCAATACCCGCCAGTGGGCCCATACGCACTTCTTTTACTGATGGGTCGCCGATGGTTGTTGTTGCCAGGCGCTTCCCAAGTGCTATCTGCACATCTTCTACCATATCTGCAGGCACTATTATGCGGCGAATCGCGGTACATTTCTGGCCTGCTTTTGTAGTTACTTCGCGCACAACTTCTTTAATAAAAATGTCGAACTCAGGCATACCCGGATGCACGTCGGAACCCAGTATACAACAGTTGAGCGAGTCTGCTTCCATGTTAAAGGAAACCGCTTCAGAGAGTATCCTCGGGTGCGATTTCAACATGCGGCCAGTTGATGCAGAACCCGTGAACGTCACTACATCCTGAGTCTCCACGCTATCGAGTATTCCGCGCGCCGAGCCACAAATGAGCTGCAGCGAGCCAAGAGGGAATATATCTGATTTAATAATTTCTTCGAAAACTGCTTCCGTAAGATAAGAAGTAAGTGTAGCCGGTTTTACAATTGCCGGAACACCTGCCAACAGATTAACGGCAATTTTCTCCAGCATTCCCCACACAGGGAAGTTGAATGCATTGATGTGAATAGCAACACCCTCCCTTGGCACCATAATGTGCTGCCCAATAAAAGTGTTGTTTTTAGAAAGCTTGGCTACATCGCCATCCACATAAAAGCGCTCATCAGGAAACTGGCGACGCAGACTTGCATAAGCAAAAAGATTGCCGATACCACCTTCAATATCAACCCATGAATCGGAGCGCGTGGCTCCCGTTAATGCACTAATGGTGTAAAAATATTCTTTTCGCTCCATCAGGTACAAGGCAAGCGCCTTCAGCATCCGGCCACGCTCCTGAAAAGTAAGCTTGCGTAAAGCCTTGCCACCAACGGTGCGGGCATAATGCATCATAGCGCCAAAATCAAGGCCATCGCTGCTGGCAGTATAGATGGCATCACCGGTTATGGCGTTGTGCAGGGTCTCCCCCTCTTTTAGCCCATTGACCCACTTGCCCTCAGCGTAATTTTTTAATTGTGTAACTGACATAGGTATGAATAATTACGAGTTTTAAAAATCATTGCCCGGGGGTAAAATTATCTCCCTAAGCGAGTGCAATTTAGCAGTTTTGCAACGAAGTTTTATTATAGTGTCATTCGGGAATTCAATATCACACGCCCTTCCCTGACTCATTTGGTATCGAGCAACGAAATCAATGACCTCGTACCAACAATTGGCGCAAGGCCGCCAGATGAGCAAAAAACACTAACGGCACAAGCACGGAGGGAAGTAAGTTAAAAGGGAAGTAAAACAAGGCAATGTTAGGTTGGCTGAAGGCAAAATGCTGCAAGGGACCTGGCACTGAACCTACGGCATAAAAAACGATGTTAAGCAAGAGCAGCAGACAGGCAATATTCCATACGACAAGCAAATTACGTTTTACCCTCCCGCCTGCAAATGCAATAATGAAAATAATCGGCGCTGTGATACCGGAAAGTATATCGAAATTGCGACCTTCAAACGTGAGCAACTGTGGCACAGCTTTGTAAGTGCACAACAGCATCAAGACCACCTCTACGGGTAACCGGACGATATGGAACAAGGTCAACACTTTTAAATCTAACCGATCAATAAACGCACGGCCTTTTTTTGTGCCGAAGACAACAATGATGCTCAATACGGGAGGAAGCAATAGAAAAGGGAATCTTGGTGGGAAGGCGTCAACCACCTTGTAAAAGCCGCACAGACCAAGCGCGCTTTGCAGTATCAACCACCCAAGCACCACCCAGGTAAATCTGCGACTGAAATATGCAGCCCGCAAAAACATAAGCACGCCAACTATTGCCGTGCAAAAAAACAGTAAACTAACGTAGATCGGAAGATTTCCCATGGCGAATTATTTTTGTCGCACAAAGGAACTATAGACAGCAGAGAAGGTACTTGCCAAATGACAAGAAATAGTACTCAGACCCCTTTTTTAGCATATTCCCGTCTTATTCTACTAAGGGAAGTATCAGTGATTCCGAGGAATGATGCGATGTGTTTTAGCGAGGCGTGAAGGAAAACCTCGCTGTTGTTTGTCATAAGTTCACTGTAGCGCTCTTCAGCACTTTTGTTTATCATAGCCAGCGTCCGCTGTTTATAAGCAACGAACTCTTTAACCAGCATTAGCCTTCCGAATTCGCGGAACTCCGGCACGTTATGGAACAACCTGTTAAGCTGCTCAAACGTGATAAAATAGCCCTTGCAGTCCGTTACTGCCTGAATATTTTCAGTGGAAATAGTATGTTGAAAAAAGGAAGATACCTCAAAGACCATCCTGTTCGGGGGATAGAAATAAGTGGTTACTTCATCGCCATTAGTATCCAGCGTGTATGCACGCATAAACCCACTGGCAAGAAACATATAGTTGCTCACTTTACCTGCCTTCAGGAAAAAATCATTCCGGGCAATTTCAACCTCCTGAAATTGATCGGCAATGACATGTAAGGCCTCATTCGTCACGAAAAAATGTGGAATATTGCTCTGAATAAATGCTATCAGCGTTTCCTTGCCCATAACTTTTTACAAGTGATATTGTTTCAACTCGTTGTAAAGTTAATACCCGGCAAGGGAACAACCGCAAGGAGTTACGACCATCATTAGTCAATTGCAAAAACATGCAACTGCATTTAGTATTTAACCACTTTTCGGGTAACTGACGCCCCGCTATCAGTTGTTACAACTAAAAGATAAATACCGCTTGCAAGCTCAGTGGTGTTGATGGTGTGGCTATCGCCACTGTATATAATTTGCCCATTTATGTTTGCCAGTGTAACTGTTGCAATATTGTTTGTTCCGCTGATGGCAACATTCAAAACATTAGTAAAAGGGACAGGATATATTGCAACGCTATTTTCTATCTCCACAGTCGCTATAGCTGTTGTGTGCATGGTAAACGCAAGATCATCGACCCAAATAGCTGTCCCCATGTGCTTAGGTGCTTGCGGACTTGCGCACACAATCTGAATGACACAAGTATCAGGAGTAGAGTCGCTGACATAGTTTATTGCGCTGCTAAAACGCTGATATACCGAGTCGCTTGTGGCGGCTGAGAATAACCCACGCGCTACTACAAACCTTGCTCCCGCAACCCAGCGGCTGAGGGTGATGGATATGGTAGCTGTATCAGCCCCCATCGCATGAAACTTAAAGAATCCGGTAAGGCTATCGGGCCGGCCGGTGCAGGCGAATCCGTTGAGATTGGCACCTGGAGCAGGTGGCCCCATTGTTGCCGCGCCGCTATAGACCATACCTACCACAGTATCGAGCGCTGACGACATAGGGTT
>CAILMA010000522.1 GCA_903835145.1 uncultured Bacteroidota bacterium | reverse complement strand
TTTTATTTCTTTTTATTCCGGTGTTTACTCTGGCTCAGAAAGTGACGTTGAGCGGATACATGCGTGATTCTGCGACGGGGGAGTCGCTGCTTTCAGGTACTGTATATGTGAAGGGTGCTGATGTGGGCGGGCAAACGAACACCTATGGGTTTTATTCGGTTTCTGTGCCCAAGGGTACTTATACGGTTGTTTTTTCTTATGTGGGTTATGCGGCCATTACCAAGACCATTGATTTGACGTCGAACAAGGAGTTTACCGCAGAAATGGTATCATCGACGGTGATGAAGGAGGTGGAAGTGACGGCGGCACGAAAGGATGCGAATGTGAAGAATACCGAAATGGGGACGATAAAGCTCTCGATGTCTCAGATAAAGAATTTACCGGTGATTTTTGGGGAGGTTGATATTCTGAAAACAATACAGCTATTGCCTGGTGTGCTTTCGGCAGGGGATGGTAATTCGGGTTTTTATGTGCGCGGAGGCGGGCCTGATCAGAATCTTGTGTTGCTTGATGACGCGGTGATATACAATACAGGCCATCTGTTTGGTTTCTTTTCTATTTCTAATTCTGATGCGATAAAGGATGTGACGCTTATAAAGGGTGGGGCACCAGCCAACTATGGCAGCCGGCTTTCATCGGTTGTGGATGTGACCATGAAGGAGGGTAACAACAAGGAATTTCATGTGGATGGGGGAATAGGGCTGATTGCATCACGATTCACCGTGCAGGGACCGATAAAGAAGAACAAGGGATCTTTCATGCTTGCCGGGCGCCGAACCTATGTTGATGTGCTCGCGCGGCCCTTTGTATCGCAATTAAAAAACAGCGGATATTATTTCTACGATCTGAACCTGAAGGCCAACTACATGCTGGGCAAGCGGGATAGGGTGTACCTGAGTGGTTATACAGGGCTCGATCAGTTCAAGTATGAGAGCCCGCAGGGCAGGTTTGCGGCGAAAATACCCTGGGGAAATACCACAGCGACACTCCGCTGGAACCATCAATTTAATGACCGTTTGTTTTTAAATACGACCGCAGTTTACAGTAGCTATAATTTTTCTTCCAGCTTCAATCAGGGTGCGGGTACCGGTACGGATTTTGGGATAAAAATAGCATCGGGTATTGTTGATTATAATGCGAAGACGGACCTCGATTATTATACTTCTTATAAGCACCATATTAAAGCCGGGCTCTCCTATACCCACCATAAGTTCATACCTAATCAGGTGTCGGGCAATGCAGATTCGCTGGTTTTAAACCCCAATAATGCGCTGATAAAATATGCGCATGAAGTGGCAGGATATGTGCTTGATGAATTTGACCTGACGCCGAAATTTAAGGTGAATGCAGGTGTTCGGTACACGTGGTTTGGGCAAGTAGGGCCATATACGGCCTATGATCTGGATGCAAATGGGCATCGGCTGGACAGCACAAGCTATGGCTCCGGTAAGCTGGTAAAAGCTTACGATGGGCTTGAGCCACGCCTCAACCTGCGGTATCAGATCAACGACAATTCTTCTGTGAAGGGTAGTGTTGCAAAAACGTACCAATACCTTCATCTTGTGTCGAATAATGGCACGACATTGCCAACTGACGTTTGGGTGCCCAGTACCTATATTGTAAAGCCGCAGACGGCATGGCAATATTCGACAGGGTATTTCAGGAATTTCCTGGATAATAAGCTGGAAACATCTGTTGAGCTTTACTACAAGGAAATGAAGAATCAGGTGCAGTATAAGGATGGCTATGTACCTAATTCTATACAAGACCCGGAACAGTCTTATGTGTTCGGGAATGGAACGGCATATGGTGCAGAATTTTTTATCAATAAAACGCAGGGCAAATTTACAGGGTGGCTTGGTTACACCCTTGCGTGGACCTACCTTCAATTTCCACAGCTGAATAATGGCGATCCTTTCCCTGCAAAGTATGACAGAAGGCATGACGTTTCGATGGTGGGTACTTACCAACTCAGCAAGAAATGGTCCTTCTCATCGGTGTTTATTTATGCGACGGGCAATGCTATAACGTTGCCTACATCCTACTACTTTGTTGATAACAACCTGGTAGAGCAGTTTAGTAAGGTAAACGCCTATAGAATGCCTTCTTACCAAAGGCTGGATATCTCGGCTACGTACACACCACAGCATGCAAGGAAGCGCAGGTTTGAAGGAAGCTGGAATTTTTCGATATACAACTTGTATAACCACAAGAACCCCTACTTCATGTATGTGGATATACAGGGTACTGCGCAAACAGGTATTACAGCAAAGGTTTATGAAGTTTACATACTTCCCTTCCTGCCGAGTGTTACTTACAATTTTAAATTTTAATTACCCGCGGTATTCGCCCCAAACTTCACGTAGCGCATCAGAAATCTCACCCAGCGTACACATACGCTCTACAGCGTCTATTACGAACGGCATAAGGTTTTCGTTGGTCAGCGCCTTGGCTTTAATGGTGGCAAGGCATTCGGTTGCTTTTACGTTGTCGCGTGACGCCCTTAGTTTTTTGAGTTTTTCTGTTTGCACGAGGCGAATAGAATCGTCAATTTTCAGCAGCGGAGTATCGTTCTTTTCCTTTGCGGTAAATTTATTCACGCCAACTATTACCTTGCTGCCATCTTCAATAGCCTTGTTGTAGGCATATGCAGAGCGGGCAATCTCATCTTGCATGAACCGGTTTTCGATAGCTTTTACAGCGCCGCCCATCCCATCTATTTTAGTTATGAGTGCCAGTGCCGCAGCCTCGATTTCGTTGGTAAGGGCTTCTACGAAGTACGAACCGACCAGCGGGTCAACGGTATCAGTTGCACCACTTTCGTAGGCCAGTATCTGCTGAGTGCGCAGTGCGATAGATGCAGCCTCTTCTGTTGGTAGCGATAGTGCTTCGTCGTATCCGTTGGTGTGCAGGCTTTGGGTGCCCCCCAGCACCGCAGAAAGGCCCTGAAGGGCAACACGAACTATATTGTTTTTAGGTTGTTGCGCAGTGAGCGTACTGCCGCCGGTTTGGGTGTGGAAACGAAGCATCTGAGCTTTGGCGTCAGTTGCGCCGAGCGACTTTGTGATGTTTGCCCATATGCGCCGCGCAGCTCTGAATTTTGCGACTTCTTCAAAGATGTTGTTGTGGGCATTGAAAAAGAAAGACAAACGCTGAGCAAAAACATTGATATCCAATCCCTTAGCTATTGCAGCCTCGAGGTATGCTTTGCCATTTGCAAGCGTAAACGCGAGCTCCTGCACAGCGTTGGAGCCGGCCTCACGGATGTGATAGCCTGATATTGAAATGGTGTTCCACTTTGGTACTTCCTTGCTGCAATACTCGAAGATATCAGTAATGAGCCGCATAGAAGGTGCGGGTGGGTAAATGTAGGTACCCCTTGCAGCGTATTCTTTTAAAATGTCGTTTTGAATTGTTCCGCTGATTTTTTTTACGTCGGCACCCTGTTTACGGGCAAGCGCAATATATAGTGCAAGCAAGATGAAACCCGTAGCATTAATGGTCATTGAAGTAGAAACATCGCTAAGCTTGATGTCTTTAAACAGGATTTCCATATCCTCCAGCGAGTCGATAGCCACACCCACCTTACCTACTTCGCCTTCTGACATTGGGTGGTCAGAGTCGTAGCCGATTTGGGTGGGAAGGTCGAATGCGATAGAGAGGCCACTCACACCCTGACCGAGCAAAAAGTGATAACGTTTGTTCGATTCTTCGGCTGTGCTGAACCCGGCATACTGGCGCATGGTCCAAAGCTTATCGCGATACATAGCGCTGTGTACGCCCCTTGTGAAAGGAAATAGGCCGGGCATTTCATCCATTTTCACCGGCTCGCAATACAAAGGTTTTACTTCAATACCTGAATCTAACAAAACAATTTTCTTTTCCACGAATCTATTATTAGTGTGTAATTACTTTCTTTTTAGTGATTGGGTATCACGCCGCTGGTGTCCTCTGCCCCAGACCCCCTCTCGGCGAGCTGCATAAGGGGTGGCATGACATTCAATTTGCATGGCGAAATTAATAGCTGCCGTAAGCCATTACCTTTTTCACTTCTTCGTTTATGATAGCCAATGCTACATCAACAGGCGTTTCAGTCTCAGCTTTTAGGATATAGTCCAGCACGAGCGTATATAGCTCTTTTGCGGGAGCGTTTGGGTCCAGTTTTTTGGCTATCTGATTGGCCATTGTTATTTCTTGTTCTTTTACGTTTTTGATGGTTTCCCAAACGTTTTTAGAGACGTAGATCTGCTGAGAGAGGTTGTATTCGTATTCGGTTAAGATGCTGTGGGTGAGCACCTGACGCAGCTCCATTACTGTCATTTCAGCGTTGTAAACGCGTGGCAACAACTGGCGAGGGCCAATACGCTCAACAAAAATAACGAGGCGCTCATATGCCTGCAACCGAAGGCGTAAAGTGGTATCCTGCACTTCCTGAAAAATGGCCATTTGCTTGCGCTGTGTTTGCGAAATAAGAAAACGGTTTACAATCAGTGATGTAGCAATAAGCACTATGATTGCCGGTATGGTATATTTAAGAATGTCTAATAATACTGCTGATGAATCCATAAGCCACAAAAATAAACTGTTTAGTCAGGATAAAGTAAGTCCAGTGAAAGAAATTGAATGAGGTTTTAAATTTTTTGAAATTTAATGCAATTGATAAGTTGCTTAAAGTGATGCCGACAATTCCTTTAGGTCTTTTACTTCGATTATCTTTTTGCTGTATCCCTTAAGCGTTACGCAGATCATCGCCCTTCCAAGATCTGCAAGGGTAGAGACAAAGTTGGGCAAAACGGCTTTTAGGAACGGATACATCCAGCTTACGTATTTGTAATATTTAAGGGTATTTTTAAGCCCGGGAGTTGAGTGCATGTAGCCGGGCCTGAACATAAAAGCTTGTTTAAAGGGCAATTTCATGAGGTCGTTTTCTGTTTTCCCCTTCACGCGGGCCCACATGCTTTTTCCTTTCTCCGTGCTGTCCGTTCCTCCGCCAGAAACATAGCAGAAAGTCATATCGCTATTAAGTCGTGCGAGTGTGGAGGCGACGTGCATTGTAAGGTCGTAAGTAAGCTTGGTGTATTCTGGTTCTTTCATACCTATAGAAGAAACACCAAGGCAGAAATAACAAGCGTTGTAGCCTTTTAATTGCGGTTCAATTGCAGATAAATCATAGAAATTGCTGTGAACGATTTCTTTCAATTTTGGGTGCACAATACCGGTAGGTTTTCTTGTAATTACCAGCACCTGTTCTACATCGCTGTGCAGCAGGCATTCGTGCAGTACGCCTTCGCCTACCATACCAGTTACGCCGGTTACTATTGCTCTTATTTTCATGGTTGTAAATTGTTGGTGCTAAGTTAATGGATTGTGTTTTTCAATTGGTTTTCAAATTTCGGGATTTTAAATGCTACTTCTTGTTTATTGGAACGTTGAAAATAAACAATTATCCTTCAAACGGCAGGCCACCCAGGGCTACCACACCACGTGAGCATCAATGAACTTGATTAATTGATCGGCCATAGCGGCCTGTTCCTTTTTTTTGGGGTGCCCCGGGGTGTTTTTATAGGGGAAGAAACAAGTCAGGATTTTATTGTCGTTGAGTGAGCCTACAGCCTTTTCTATGTAGCGCGGCCAGGGGGCACCGGCTTTTGTTGCATCCATGCTGCCAAGGGCACAAATAATGGTGGCTGCCGGGTATTTTGAGCGCAGTTTACGGATAAACTGCGCATAGTTAGCAATGATTGTGGTACTATCGGGTGCGGTAGTGCCAAAACGGGCCTTGAACTGCGGGTGGTCGGGTTTATGAACCAGCCAGGAGTCATTCTGGAGCAAGTTTATCACTACCACATCGGGCGTAAAAAGTGAAAAATCCCACTTACTGGTAGAGTCTGTGGCATCCAGCCGGTCAAACATTTCTGGCATAATGATGGGGAACCAACTCACCATTAACCCGATTCCACTTTTGGCTATGCAGTTGTAACTGGCATTGTAGTGTCTGGCGGTGATGGAAGCATAGGAGTAGTAATTATTGTAATATTTTGGGTCGTTAGCGTCACCGGTAGTGTCTTCGAGGCTGTAACCTACTGTTATAGAGTTGCCGTAAAATTCTATTTTTCTCTTGTGGGGTTGCTTTTCATCGAGGAAGTCGCCACCCTCAAGTTGGAAGCCATAAAACCATGTTTTGCCCATTTTGCTTTCGGTAAGTTTGTAGAGCTGTAACGAGTGTTTTTTGGCTTTTAGACCGGATGCAATGGT
>CAILMA010000521.1 GCA_903835145.1 uncultured Bacteroidota bacterium | reverse complement strand
TTACCAGTTCAACCCGGCAACTTCAGAACTAACAGTACTCACAAGCGGTACAACATCGGCCAACTTAAATGGGTTATACTATAACGTAAATGATGATATGCTCTATGGAATAGATCTGCTTTCCTCCTTTTGGACGTTTATCCAAATAAACCCGATAACCGGAAAAATCAAATCTGCTACGCTTCAGGAGCAACATACTATTGGTTCATATTCTTGTACGCTGGACCCTTGTACAAATACCTACCTCGTATCCATTGTCGATTTTACCATGCCAAGTACCAGTTGGTTATACCGGCTTAATATGTATGGGCAGATTGTAGACAAACAATTAACCCCATCTTTTTACCAGGGGCTGGTGGCGGAGTAGTAAACAGCCAATTTAGGTTTTACAGTTTTGATGAGTGTTTGTACCCCTTTTTGTCGCATGCCCGTCGTTAACATTGCCAAATCTTTGCCTTGTTATCGTGTAGGTTTGCAGGTATTGAAGTAATATTGCAGCAAGTTTTTGAACTATGGTTACATACGAGCAGATTTTTGAAAACAACAAAAAATGGGTAGCTGAAATGACCGCCCGGGATGCAGATTTTTTTGAGAAACTCTCCCGCGATCAAACACCCGATTACCTTTACATCGGCTGCTCCGACAGCAGGGTACCGGCCAACGAAATAATGGGACTCGAGCCCGGCGATGTTTTTGTGCACCGTAACGTAGCCAACCTGGTAAACAATACCGACCTCAATGTAATGTCCGTCATCAACTTTGCCGTGAAACACCTCGATGTAAAGCACATCATCGTGTGCGGCCACTATGACTGCGGTGGAGTGAAGGCTGCCATGATACCAAAGGATATGGGTATACTAAACCCATGGCTGCGCACCATAAGGGATGTATACCGAATGCACGCAACAGAGCTCGATGCCATTACCGACGAGCGCCTGCGCTACAACCGGTTGGTAGAGCTCAATGTAAAGGAACAAGCCATAAACGTTATAAAAACGGCCAGCGTACAGAAGCACTACAAGAAAAAGGGATTCCCTATAGTGCACGGCTGGGTTTTCGACCTCCATACAGGCATACTCATAGACCTCGAAATCAATTTTAAGAGCATACTTAAAGACATTCAAAAGATCTACAACCTTACGGGAATAGATTCCGAGCACAACGAAGACGGGGAATGATGAGTTTTGAGAACCTATGGTTTTATTTAACAAACCTATAAAATGTATTTTGGCGGTAATAAGTATAGAAATATTTACTTTTATAGTGCCGTAACTGCCAATGCAAAAAATCAGGACCATATTAGGTTGTTTTGTTGTTATTCTGCTCGCTATTTTAAGCTGGCAGGGGCAGCAGACGGTAGCCGATCGGTTTTCGGGTCAGGCTTATACTACGCACCGGCAGGAGACCCGTGCACAGCTCAGCGACCACCAGATTTGTTCCGTTTACGCGCCGCTCAATCATAGAATTAAAGTCCGTTATAAAGGCGGGGAGCCGACTGACCTCGCATTTTATTCGATTGGTGTTCAGTCGGGCAATTTTAGTTACCCGGCATTTGAAAGCCAAACCTATTATGTTTCATTTCTTCATGCTGCTCATAACGGCATTGCTCATCTTAGGGGTCCTCCCACTGTTTAGTTGTTAGGTTAACTGGTTAAAATCAAGCGGGCACTTTATATAAATAGGGCTCTTTTGCTCATGCGCCATGTTGCCTTTTTTCTAAATATCCTCAAATCATACCTGCCAGCCGTACGTCTTTAGATTGCGCATTGGCGGAAACAAAATAACTTTTATGAAAAAGATCATAACAGCCACCTTATTGGTGTACCTGGTTTTTCGTGCATTCGGTGAGGTAGGCGACACTACCCTTACCGAAAAAAATGTACGGGAGAAAATTTTAAACGACATAAAACTAAACTTAAACACCAAAAACAAAGCAATAGACTCAACCATTATAAATCTTGATAGTAGGGTTGGCAAGCTCGATAGCGTAATAAAGGTTACAGGCAATCCGCGGGAGCGAATTGATAAACTCGTTGAGCGCGTGCAGGTACTGGAAGAAAAACAAAAAGCTATTGAACAAAATGAAATCAATGTTTATGAAGCCAACTACCAGTCGGCGATAATTAACCTCGTATCTATGGAGCGGGAGATAAAGCCCCTTTTACTTTTTCACGCCACTAAAGATTTTTTCTCGTCGCTCAATGAAACTACCAATCCTTTTAATTACGATGGCTTCAGGGGCGGGTTCGATAAATTCAGGGAATATGTGGACAAAATAAAGGACGAAAGCGCAACTCAAAAGGCCATATCAGAGTTCATCGGTGCCTCCGGCGGAGTTACAGCTGATATCCCCGTTGTAGGGGCCTATTCGCAGCTTTTGTTCTCGGGTATGGCTGACTATATCAACTCGATTGGCCACAACAAACGGGAGCTAAAAGAACAGGCTGAAAGGATGTTCTCCGTTACAGCAAGTCTCAGCCAGTTCACAACGGAGAAAAACCTGATTGAAAACGAATGGGAGGGCATTTCTCTCTCGCTCGGCGAAATGCAGGGGTATTATGATACTGTTGTGAACCGGAATCTCGATATGCTTGGTATTGATAGAGACGAGCTCACAACCGAGTTTACAAGGCAGAGCGACGCCAGCAAGCGATATGCCTACCTCACAAACCTGCGCCAGCAGGCAGCACAATACGTTATAGACCTAAAAAGCCAGGAGCCAAAAGACTGGAAAGAAAATATTTACTACGAGCTGATGGATGTGCAGTCGCTTAAGGTGAAATATGGCGACATAACCTACAGAGTAAAGAGCCATATAGACAAATACAGTAAACTCATCAACCGGTTCAAGTCGAATAAAGAAATAGGTGCTCATGTAAATGCACTTGATTCCAGACTAAACCAATTGAAAGCAACTTTTGATGATGCTTTTGAACCAGCGCAGTATGTACATGCTGCTACGCAAATGTATAAAGTAATGTAAAACAACTTTTTTAACGACTTCAAAAAACAAAAAACATGATAGATATAAAATTGGTTAGCCCCCAGCGCGCAGCAAACGCAGTTGTAATTTTATTTATAGCAGCAATAACGGCCTGCGTTTTACCTGCTTGCAAAAGCAATGAAAAACCAGCTACCGTAAATACGATCAACAATTCATCTTACGATTCTCTTAAGGCTGTTCACGATAGTTTGGTTTCACAGTACAACGCTGCAAACCTGCAGGTGGACGACCTTAACACCCGGAGATCAGCGTTGGACACTCAGATTATGAAAAAGGATGCAGAACTTACCAACCTCAAAAAAGAAGTGGCGAGGCTTAAAAAAACAAATTCAGGGCTTGCCAGCAAGCTCAAAAACAACGAGAAATTCCTCTCGTCCATTAAAGATGAACTGACCGAAAAGGAGCGTTCTTTCGCAGAAAAACTTGGCATTATGCAGGCCGACAAAGACAAGTTGATGAAGCAGCTAACCGATTTTATAGCTAAATACAAAGCGCTTAAAGACCTCGGCTCGGTATTGCATGCTTCTAATATAAAACTCGAGCCTATTCACCTGAAACACAACGGAACAAAGGAGAAAAAAACGAAACGAGCACGCAAAATGAATGTGCTGCGTGTGCATTTTGACATTGATGAAAACAGAATTGCTGAAGATGGAATGAAGCAATTGTACATCGTTATTAATGGCCCTGATGGTAAAATATTGGGCTCCGAGGCCAGCGCAACGGCTACGTTTAATTTAAACACCGGTACAACTTCAGGCTATACGGTACTAAAAGAAATAATGCTGAAACAGAATGAACCCGTGCATGATGTGATGGTTGACTGGAAACAGGAAGGCGAACACCAAAAAGGCGATTACAATATTTCTATTTATAATGGCGGATACAAAATAGGTGCAGGTTCGGTAACACTTAAGTAAAAGGCTACG
>CAILMA010000520.1 GCA_903835145.1 uncultured Bacteroidota bacterium | reverse complement strand
CCGGGGGCGCTGCTGCTCCATGAGCCGCCCGTAGTAGCGTCAGTCAATGTGTCGTTGAGACCGATACAAAGATTTGGCAATCCGGAAATGGTACCAGCTGTAGCAGACGAAGAAATGGTAACAGGAAATGCAGCAGTATCAGCACCACATAAATTAGATGCTATATACCTGATAGTGGCACTGCCAACCGCCATGCCATATACTGTACCGGAACCGTCAACTGAAGCGATGGATGCATCTGTGGTGCTCCATGTACCTGTACCAGCGGCATCAGTAAATAAAGATGATGTACCTGCACATAATGTTGAAGCACCTGTAATAGTGCCGGCCGATGGCACCGTATTCACTGCAATGGCGAATGTAGCTACTTCAGGACCGCAGCCGAGTGCAGAGGTAACTGAATAGCTTATGGTGGCACTACCCACAGCCAACCCGGAAACACTACCAGAACTGTTGACAGAAGCCACAGAAGACGCACTGCTCGTCCAGGTACCGCCGCTTACCGTCTCGGAAAGAGATATTGCTGAGGAAAGACAAACAGAAGATGAACCGGTAATTGTGCCATGATCGGGCAGCGGGTTAACGGTCATTACAATTTGGTTAGAAACAGAATATATAGTAGACCCACCATCAGTGAGCGTACAGGTAATAGTGTCATTATTGTGCACACTATCAGCAGTAAATACGGTAGCATCAGTGCCTACCGACGCGCTGTTAATTTTCCAGCTGTAGTGTACTGCGCCTGAGCCTGTAAGTGAAGCAGTATAGGTTACAGGTGTTTCAGCACAAACTGTATCGGTAGTTGTTGTGATAGAAACTACAGGAGTTCCCAAAACTTTACGCACCACATTATTGTTGTAATCTGATATGAATAAATTTCCAAATTTATCAACTGCACAGTAGTTTAAGTTGTTGAGATATGCATCTGTTGCCATACCGCCGTCTCCTCCGTATGCAAACGCATAAGGAACGCCCGCATAGGTAGAAATAACGCCTGTGGACCCGGAAACAAAACGCACAACATCGTTGTATTGATCGGCAATATATAGGTTGTCATATGCATCTACCGCTATTCCTGATGGCTGATTGAGCACTGCATCGGTAGCTGCATAACCATCGCCAGCCCAATACCCTGTACCACCAAAACCGACGAATGTGCCCGCGCCGTATCCGTTTCCTGCCACTGTAGTAATAATGCCAGAGGTGTTTACTTTTCTGATTACGTTGTTGTCATTATCTGCAATAAACACGTTTCCCGCCCGGTCCACGGCTACACCAGAAGGGCCATCGAGCGAGGCATCTGTAGCAGGCCCGGTGTCGCCGGTATATGCTGGTGATCCGTTACCAGCAAAAGTGCTGATGATACCCGCCGTGTTTACCATGCGAATACTTGTATACCCGTCGGCTATATAAAGGTTCCCTGCATAGTCTATTGCAACATCATCGGCTCCGCTCAGGAAGGCACTTGTTGCAGCACCTCCATCACCAGTGTACCCATAACTGCCGGCAACACCAGCCACGGTTGTAATAATACCCGAAACACTAATTTTCCGAATTACATTATTCTGAAAATCAGCACAGTAAACGTTACCCAGTCCATCAACGCATAAACCTTGCGGTAAGTTTAGCTGAGCAGTGGTCGCAGAACCGCCATCGCCCGAGTAACCGGCCGTGCCGTTACCTGCAATGGTAGTGATGATACCTGATGCGTCAATTTTCCGTATGACGTTATTATTCTGATCGGAAACGTAAACATTGCCAAAAGTATCAGCCGCCACTCCATTTGGCACACCAACCGAAGCACTTGTGGCTGCACCGCCGTCTCCTGACCAGCCGGAAGAAGAAACAGTACCGGCATAGGTGGAAATAGTTTGAGCCTGAGCCGAATTGACCGATAACAGCAATACGAACAAAATAACAGGGAAACAGGCTGCCTTGAGTAAAGATTGGTATTTCATTGGGTAAAGAATTGAAATGAAGTTGATACGTAATTTGATTACAAACTGTGCGTAATATACAATTAAGGGGCGTATTTTCCAAAATGCAGGGCTAATCCATTGGTTTTTAGCACCTTACAGAACACATAACGATAAAATTCACTAAATAAGACGTGTATTCAAATAAACCAGACTAAATGCTTTGTGCTACGCATACAACTCT
>CAILMA010000519.1 GCA_903835145.1 uncultured Bacteroidota bacterium | reverse complement strand
TCCGGGGGGCATGCAGCACAATCATGGGGATGGTGGTATGTAACTACGTCCTTTTTAGAATCTGTTGTTAGGTGTCGTTTTGTTTGCAAATTGCCTATTTTTATACCATCTATGTGTGACACATGATTTGATTAAATAGAAAAATTTGAAAACAGGGCTGCTATTATTTTTGTCGATTCTTTGCTTTTCTGCTTGTGGAGCTGGTCACGGAAATGGCGCAGCTGGTAGTGCAAGTGATTCCGGCGCAGTTACCCGCGCCCCCCAATTTGATCGTTCCCTGAAAGTAGGAAAGGTGTGGGACAGCATAGCCTGCACTGGTGCTTCAGATATTTCCTATGCCTTGTATCTCCCGTCAGGCTATACGCCGGATAAAAAGTTCCCCTGCCTTTATTTTTTTGATGCGCATGCCAGAGGCAGTATGCCCTTGCACATGTACGCTAAAGTTGCAGAAAAATTTGGCTTTGTTTTTATAGGGTGCAATACCTCAAAAAACGGAATGACCTGGGAGGCGAACAATGCAGCAATCAGTAAAATGATGGCTGATTCCAGAAATCGGATTAACATTGATTCTTCAAGAATATATGCAGCAGGCTTTTCCGGTGGCTCGCGGGTGGCCAGTACACTGGCAATTAAAGGAAATAGCATAGCTGGCGTTATTGGGTGCGCTGCTGGCTTCCCAAACCTGCAACAACCCATTACAAGCAAGTTCGATTACTTCGGTATGGCTGGCGACTATGACTTTAACCTCCCTGAAATGGAAATGCTTGATGCCGGTTTGGAGCAAAACGGTTTTGTACATCAACTGCTCACACTAAGTGGCAAGCATGGCTGGCCTAAGGTGCCCGACTTTCAGTTGGCTGTAATTTGGTTGCAGGTGAGCAGTATGAAAAAGAACCTTTCTGCCAGAAATGATTCCTTAATAGTGCAGCTAAGAAATGAATACAAACAAAGAATAGCTGAGGAATTGGCTGCCGGAGAATGGGTGAAAGCTCAGTCATTGCTGAGTGGTTTGGTTAGATTGCTCAACGGATATGCAGATTGTGCAGCGGAGCAAAAACAACTCACGGAGTTGGTGGCAACCCGAACGTTTCAGAATGCTGCTTCCGTTCAGGAAAAGTTACATGTAGAAGAGCAAAACTTACAGCAGGAACTGATGCAGGAATTTGCAGCTCGCGATGAACGTTGGTGGATAAATAAAATAGATGAACTGAGCGATGAGATGAAACACGCGCCTGACCTACAAGAGGCTCAAATGTATGCGCGGGTGATTAACTATCTGGGCTTGATTTGCTACATGGCAATTGATAGGGCCATAACTGAGGGTGAGCTTGAACGGGCAAAAAGTTGTATTGCAATATTTAAGAAGGCAGACCCAGACAATCCTGATTGGGCATACTTCTCTGCAGTTTGTTTTGCAAAAAAAGGTGATGGTCAGGCGACTACCAAGGCCTTGAAAGAAGCCGCACGCCTTGGTTTCAGTGAAATTCAATTGGTGCAAAGCAACAATGATTTTTCAAAACTGATTCCTACGGAAGCTTTAAATATTATTTATAATACTATTAAGCAAAATAGCATGGGCGTAGAACGCTAATTTTTATCAAGCAACAGAATTGTATTTTTTTAGATTTGGTCCGTGCCATTTGGATTGTCTGCTGACCGCCTATGACAGTTCCCGGCTTTTTAAAACAAAGTAGAATTAATTTTATTTTTCATTGTATTTTTTACGGTTACATTGTTTATCTTTCCTGCAATTTGACTAACCTTAAAAATTTATTATTTTGTTAAAACGCTATATATTAGTCCTTCTTGCGCTGGCGGCTTTGGCAGTAAGTACATATTTTATCTTCGGAATAAAGGGCTATCAAGCGATAAAAAAAGAACAAGCGGAGCTCAATGTTGCAGATTCAATCATCACTAATCCGAATTATTTCGAAAAAAGCTATTTTCACAAAGTAAGAATTTTAGATACGTCTATTCATGGCTATATACTTTCTTGTCCTTCAAATCCTGCTCGAAAATGTGGTTATCTTATCATAATGAAACCTAACGGTGATATCATCTACGAACAGGAGAAAAAAGGAATAATATACGATTTTAAACAAATATTACTTGGTGGCAAGATTTACTATAGTTATTTGTTCGACGACTCTGTAGCATACCATATCAAAGGCCGTGAATTTAAAACCGGCCATATCGTATTGTTAGATTCAACGCTTAAAGAATTAAAACAGATTCACTTGTTGCCTTACAAAGACGTTGTTTTAGATAAGCATCAGGACCTCGATATACATGATTTCATCATGCTCAGTGAAAATCATTTTTATATATTGGCGACCTACACTAAGTATGCTAAGAATATACCAGCTGTTATCCCGCACAGCAATCGCGTGAGCGTTTCCGAAGTTGTTGTACAAGAAATTGTTGACAACAAGGTAGTTTGGCAATGGGAATCGACCGACGACCCGGCATTTTATATTGCCAGTGCAAATTTTCAAAACTATAATGACACAACTACAGTCCATGATTATTTACACGTCAATGCATTGTGCATAGCTCCCAACGACAGTAATCTTGTCGTTTCGTTCCGCCAGATAAGTCAGGTTGTAAAGGTAGACCGGAGGTCGGGAAAGGTT
>CAILMA010000518.1 GCA_903835145.1 uncultured Bacteroidota bacterium | reverse complement strand
GTGCGAGGTGTTGTTGCATTCCGATTGCGAATGGAAGAGCCAGACTATGCACGTTTGAAAATTTACACCTCATAAATATAAAAATTATTAAATTGCATTCGGTTTATTGGCCCGATTATGAAGCGTCTACTTTTATTGCTATTAACGAGTACATTTTTTGCAGTGCACAAACAGGGAATATCAATACAATTGCCGGGAATGGCACATCGGGATATGGGGGTGATGGTAGTGTAGCTACAGCTGCAAGGTTGCAACATCCATCGGGAGTGGCGTTTGATTATTCGGGCAATATCTATATTGCAGATGACTCTAACCACTGCGTTCGCAAAATAAATTCAGCAGGTATTATTACGACAATAGCGGGTACAGGCACAGGCAGTTATTCAGGCGACGGCAGCGCTGCTACACTTGCAGGATTGCACAGCCCGACGGGAATTGCCACGGACCGCAGCGGGAATCTTTACATAGCTGACCGGCTGAACAACCGAGTGAGGAAGGTGACACCGGGCGGGACAATTACAACATTTGCAGGTACTGGAAGTGCAGGTTACGGTGGTGATGGTAGCGCAGCTACCGCAGCGCTTTTGAATGGCCCTACAGGAGTTGTGGTGGATGATGCCGGCAATATATACATAGCTGACAATGGCAATAACAGGGTACGTAAAGTTACGACAGCCGGGGTGATCAGTACTTTTGCTGGTACCGGCGTGGCAGGCTATACGGGTGACTTTGGCGTGGCTACAGGGGCGAGATTTAATCAGCCGGCGGGAGTAGCAACTGATGCCAGCGGGAATATTTACATAGCCGATGGTGGCAACAACTGTGTAAGGAAAGTGAATAATTCCGGTATTGTTGTTACTATAGCTGGTAATGGTAGTGCTGGTTTTTCGGGAGATGGAGGAGCCGCAACAGCGGCGCAATTGCAGGCAATAACAGGAGTAGGAGTTGATGGGATAGGTGATGTGTATGTGGCTGATGCAGGAAACAACAGGATAAGAAAGATAGATACGACTGGCGTGATAACAACGCTTGCCGGGACAGGGACAGCCGGGTATGGTGGAGATGGCAGCGCTGCAACAGCGGCGGTTCTGAACCTGCCTGCTGGTGTGGGCGTGGACGGGACTGGCAATGTGTTTATAGCCGATTTTAACAACAACCGGGTGCGGCGTGTTCTGCTCAATCGCGCGCCGGTATTTAACTATGGTATTAGTGGTTCTCTCGTGGTGTGCCAGAATTCTACTGGTGGATCATTTGACTCTTTGATGGCGGTGACTGATGCCGATGCAGGACAAACAGATACCTGGAATGCCATTACTGCTCCGGCTCATGGCACGGTAGGAGGCAGTGGCGCACATACCTCGACGACAGGAGGCTCTATAACACCAACGGGGATGAGTTATACCCCGGTGAGTGGCTACTCCGGTGGCGATACCTTTAAAGTGCGGGTAACGGATGGCTATTCAGTCGATACCATGAGTGTTTTCGTGACTGTGACGCCGCTACCAACCGGTGGCTATATTACGGGTGCAGACAGTGTTTGCCCCGGGGGGCATGATACTCTGCTCGATGTTGCCGCCACACCCGGGGGGACATGGAGCCATACCGATACCTTTATTGTGTTGGGGAGTGCTCCGGGCACCTTTACCGGTATTTATCCCGGCACGGAATCTATAGTGTACACCGTGACTACGATGTGTGGCACGGCCTCAGCTACGCTGAGGGTTACGGTGAATCCGGCGCCCATTTCAGGGAGTATAGTGGGTCTTGACAGTGAGTGTATAGGAAGCTCAATAACGCTCACCAACCCTACAGCCACGCCCTATGGTGCCTGGACAACAACTGATACCACAATAGCTGTGGTACGGGCTTCAGGCTCTGATACCGGATATGTAACGGGTGTGGCGGGAGGAACAGTGACTATTTATTACAATGCCTATACCCATTGCGGATCGGCACCGGCCTATCATGTAGTAGCGGTGTCGCCAAATGCGGGAACGATAACCGGGGCTGATTCTGTGTGCGAACGGGCTACGATTGCCCTTAGTGAATCGGTGGTGGGTGGCACTTGGAGTGTTTCTGGCGGTGGTATTGCTACGGTTTCGGGATTGGGTGTGGTGACGGGGCTTGCAACGGGTAGGGCAACCATCACCTATTCTGTTACCAGTACGCGCTGCGGCACGGGTCATGCGGTTTTTCCGGTTTTCGTGAAGGCATTGCCTTATGTGGCAATGGTTGCCGGAACCCCGACCGTTTGTACCGGCGGCACAACAACACTATCGGACTCAACAACAGGTGGAACCTGGACGACTTCAAATTTCCTTGCAACTGTGACCGGTGGCGTAGTTCACGGGTTGATGACAGGAGCAGATACAGTGACTTATGCATATACCAATACCTGCGGAACAGCAGCGGCAAGCAGGGTAGTAACTATACTTAGCACACCTATGGTTTCTGCCATAGGCGGGGTCTCGAGTGTATGTCCCGGCACCCCAGTGGCGCTTACAGACTCTGCCAGTGGTGGTACCTGGAGCAGCGCGACTCATTCCGTTGCAACGATAGATGCTACAACCGGTATGGTTTATGGTGTAGCAGCAGGTGCAGACAGCATAACCTATACCCTAAGTAATATTTGCGGTTCGGCTTCGGTTAAAAGATTGATTACTGTAAATGCGCTGCCTGTGGCAGGTGTAATAACCGGGGCTTCGAATGTGTGTCCCGGCGCAGAAGTAGTGCTTACAGATACGGCCCATGGCGGTGGTGGCACGTGGAGTGCTGCATTGGGCCGTTTGGTTTGCTCAGGCGATACTGTTCACGGCGTGACCCCTGGTACCGATACGGTAATCTACGCCGTTTCGAACGTTTGTGGCACCGCCAGCGCAAGGTTTCCGGTAGTGGTTTACCCGTTCCCTTCGGCAGGCGCAATAGTTGGTGCAAGTGTGATATGCCCGGGGTCATCGGTTACTTTTGCCGAGACTGTTGCTGGTGGCAGTTGGTTTGTAACCAATAGCAATGCTACGATATCAGCAGGCACAGTGACTGGTGTTTCGCTGGGAGCAGATACGATACTATATGCTGTAAACACCATTTGCGGCGCAGATACTGCGCGAATGGCTGTTTCCATTAATCCGAACCTGATGCCATCGGTAACGGAGATAGTTAGTCCTGATTCTAATGTATGTACCGGCAATACCGTAACGTTTACAGCGATGCCGGTGAATGGCGGAGCGAGCCCCTATATAGCGTGGTTCAGGAACGGAGTTGATGTAGGGACAGGGTTGAGTTATACCTACCTGCCCGGCTCGGGAGACCATATCCATTGTGCGCTGGTGAGCAGTGCTGCCTGTGCGATGGCGGATACCGTTTATAGTAGGACAATTATGATGACGGCTATACCAAATGTAACACCTGAAGTTTTTATATCGCCGATAACGGGCGATACGGTAGTGCAGACGGGCACGATGATAACACTTACTGCTTCCACCACCTATTGCGGACCATCGCCTGTGTACCAATGGTATAAGAATGAAGGACCAGTAGCCGGAGCGACGACTGCCAGTTACACCTGGACAGTGACCGGCAACGATACCGTATGGTGTATTGTGAGTTGTAATGTGGCTTGCGCCACATCGCCCTACAACCATACTAATGAAGTGATTGTGCACGCGCGTAATCTCGGGCTGGAAAATGAGCAGGCAGGGGGTAATAACTACTTGTTGTACCCTAACCCTGGTACGGGTATATTGTGGCTGAGGAACAAGTCTGGCAATGCCGTTGCTGGTATTGGTAGTTATGAGATAACCGATATGGTGGGTAAGGGTGTTGCCACCGGTGCCTTAACCCTGAAGAGTGGCACCAGTGACCAGCCGATAGATGTCACTCATTTGGCGGGTGGTACCTATGTTTTGCGTGTTATTAGCGGAGGTGTGGTTGAGTATATGCATTTTGTGGTGGTGAAAGGGGAATAAGTGATTTGAATTTTTGTTTAGGGCATTCGGTTTTCGGGGTTGGTTGCAATGCAGGCGGGGCAATGCCGAACCGACCACGCCAAACGCAGTCATTCATTGAAAACATGCTATACCTACGGCATCGGGGTTTCATTCTATTTTATTTTCTATAAATACTGATGCCTAACGGCATCAGTATTTTTGGGTGTAGATTGGTGGTAGCGATGAATTATTCCGGCGGCCGATCGGTTTTGCAATGCGGTCGGAGATTGCTGGCCGGGGCGATGTAGTCGGAGATTACGCTAAATGCGAGAGAATTAACCGTTGCGAGTAGGATAGTTTAACACCTGCGGTGTTGGTGTTTGAGATTTGGTTTCCGCCGGTTTCGCCGAAGGCTATTGATATTGAAGCCCGTCGGGCTTCGTTAATGACAGGAGGTTTTGCGAACGGGATTGATGCATAGTTTTGGCGACGCAGGTGTTTAGGGTAAAGTTTGGTTGTGGGTTTTGCAACGCAGTCGGAGATTGCATGTCGTGGCGACGTAGTCGGAAACTACGCTGAACGTAGATTGAACATGATACTGGTGGTTGGTAGGCTGTGAAATTTATTAACTGAAAGTTAGTTTCTTGGCTTGTGTTTTTAATTTTTTATTACTGGAAAAATAATTGAGAAAAATTAGAGTTTTTTGATAATATTAATATAAATTTGATGCTCTGTTTGTTATTTGGTATACCATGCTCAAGCAATCATCTATGAAAAAAATATTCCGTTCTTTAATAAGGGCTGCCCTATTTATTGCCTCAATTGCGACCACAAGCGTTATCAACGCTCAGGTGATTTCCACGGTAGCCGGATCTGGAGGTACAGGTTTTGGAGGTGACGGGTACCCTGCTACCACTGCTGCAATAAGTAATGCCATGGGCGTGGCTGTAGACCGTAGTGGCAATTTCTACATTTCTGACAACAGCAACAACAGGGTGCGCAAGGTAGATGTCAGTGGCATCATCAACACTATTGCTGGCAACGGTGTCTCTGGCTATTCCGGGGATGGTGGCGCGGCTACGGATGCGGAAATAAGCGGGCCTTTTGGCGTTGCCGTTGACACAGCAGGAAATGTTTATTTCGCTGACAATGGCAATAATTGCATCAGGGTGGTTTCGACATCCGGCATCATTTCAACTTATGCGGGTATTTCGGCTGGTGGCTTTGCAGGCGATGGCGGTGCGGCAACAGCTGCCCGTATTTCCAGCCCGGAGGGTATATGCCTGGACAACCTTGGCAATTTGTTCGTTGCAGATAATGGTAATGCAAGGGTGCGGAAAATAGATGCCTCTCATACCATAACGACGGTTGCGGGGAATGGCTCAACTACAGCGGCTGGCGATGGCGGTGCGGCAACTGCTGCAGCCATTGGGTTTCCGGAAGGGGTTGCGGTGGACCACAGCGGGAACCTATATATAGCGGCACCGAACACGAATACCGTCCGGATGGTAAGTACATCGGGTATAATAACCACCATAACGGGCAATGGTGTAAGCGGTTTAACGGGCGATGGCGGACCCGCTACTGCGGCTGAAATTGCAGGCGCATGTGGCGTTGCAGTAGATGGAGGTGGAAACGTTTATATTGCTGATTCGGGCAATGAAAAGGTGCGGGTGATAACTCCAGCGGGCATGATTAATACATACGCTGGCAGTAGTGGATTCGGCTGGAGCGGTGATGGTTCTGCTGCTACAGCTGCTACTTTAAATAATCCTCATGCCTTGGCCGTTGATGCGTACAATAACCTTTATGTCACCACGCTTCGGGACAACAAAGTGCGTTTCATCGATTCATCTGCAATAACTTATTGTGTGCCCACTTTTTCGGAACCAGCCTATGGTTGCACTTATGATGGATATGGCATAATGAATTTTTACTTGGTCGGGTCTTCAAGCGTTCTTAGCGATGGAACACCTTGTGATGGTACGGGTTATAAGAATTTTTATCGTAGTGATTCAGTGGTCTTGCAGCAGGGGAATCATTATTCTCTTCTTTTGACGGTCGGTAGTTATTTTTATTCGACCAAAACAGTCACCTGGGTTGATTTTAATGATAATGGAATTTTTGAAAACGACGAAATCATCGGGTCTATAAGTTCGTTTGTGGGATTTGATACCTGCATTTATACAGTACCAGCTACGGGGTTGGTCGGGTTTCATAGAATGCGGATCTTAGTTACTGATATGTTATCTGGAACGTCATCTTTCCCTTATCTCGATCCATGTGCTGATGGGTACACTTATGGAGAGGTACGGGATTACAAAGTGCGAATAACAGCTGCGCCAGAATGTACGGGGACACCGTCGGCAGGAGTCGCTGTTTCTGATATTTCAGGCACTTGTTCAGGCAGCCCATTTACTTTATCGCTCGCCGGAGCCACAATTGCGAGTGGCATGACCTACCAATGGCAATCGTCTCCAGACAGTAGCACCTGGAGTGATATATTGGGGGCTACTTCCGCCACGATGTTAACAACAGAAACAGAAACCCAATATTATAGATGTGACGTTGCATGTTTTGGAACATCAGGCAGCAGTTTCTCGAGTGGCACGATGGTTGCATATCTTGGGGCTTGCTATTCAATTCCTTTTTTCTCGAGGTCGTCACCGTGCGGGGCCGTAAGTTATTCTATTGGGGAATTTCAGGTTTTGGGTGATTCGTCAACATCAATTGTTGATACGAACGCATGCGATGGTATGGGATATGAGAACAGGACAAGTTTATCTTGTGACTTATCGCTTGGTGCAAATTATACCGTTACAGTTACGACTAATACAAGTGGTACATTGCCCTATCAGGTAAGTAACCAGGTGTGGATTGATTTCAACGACAACGGGGTGTACGAAGCTACCGAATCGGTGGGCGGATCGTATTCTTATGGTGGTGCCATGCCCTCTCAAACAACGGACGTTCTCTCAATTCCGGTATCGTCAAACATTGGCGTTCACCGTATGCGCATTGTACAAGATTGCGGACTTTCAGGATATGGATATGAATACCCGTACATTTTACCAAGCCCGACGGCTTCAGATCATTATTATTATGGTGAGGCGCGTGATTATAGTGTAAACATAATTACACCGCCAACCTGCACTGGTACGCCTGTAGCGGGTATTGCTCAGTCAACAGTGGGTAGTGTCTGTGACTCGGAGCCGATTATTTTATACGTTACTGGTTGTACCGTTGCTTCTTCGCTCACCTGGCAATGGCAGTCGTCGGCTGATACAGCGACATGGACGGACATTTCGGGCGCCACTTCTCCAACAATAACTACAAGCGAAACTGCTACAAGCTACTATCGTTGTGTTGTTACCTGCACCGCCACTACCCTGTCAGCCCACTCTAACATAGTGCGGGTAGACCACAATGCTGCATGCTACTGCACACCGAGTTTTTCTATGTCTTATTTTTCCTGTACGACGTACGATTTCTCGGTGGGCGTGTTCCGCGTGTTAGGAGACTCCTCTACTATTATCAACGACAGTATGGCCTGCAATGGCACTGGCTATGAGGACCGGACATTGCTTTCCTGCGTTTTCAGGCAGGCGGGTACCTATGTCGCTACTTTAGTGTCAAATGTTGGTTTTGATACTATTATTTACAATCATAATACCCAGGTATGGATTGACTTCGACGACGATGGAACCTTCGAGTACAGCGAAACTATTGGTGGAATGAATGAATTGCGGAGCGAGTCGGAAGTGGCCGAAGATACATTGCGGATACCTGCCTATGCGACGCCGGGCCGGCACAGAATGCGGATTGTGCAGACTTATGCCGGGTGTTGCCCGGGAACGATCTTTCCGAGTATTGCCTCCTGCCCCGATTCATCGGTTTACAGCTATGGCGAAGCCAGAGATTACACGGTTTATATAGGCTCCTGTCCGGTGCCATCAGTAGCTGCAATATCAGGCAGTTATGAGGTATGCGCCGGCTCGTCGACGCCATTGTATGACTCCACAGTTGGTGGCACCTGGAGCAGCAGCGATGCTACTGTGGCAACAGTAAGTGCAGGCGGTGTATTAACGGGAATGAGCGCCGGTGTGGCTTTCATTACTTATGCGGTTAGCAATACCTGCGGAACAACAACAGCGCTGCTGGAAGTAGAGATTAATGCTACTGCCGCCCCTTCATCTATAGCGGGTGCTGCCACGGTTTGCACAGGTGATACGACCCGCTTCACCGATAGTACAACAGGTGGTGCCTGGAGCTGCGCCAGCACCGGTATAGCAACCGTGGCTGCGGGTGGTTTGGTTTACGGAGTAGCAGCAGGTACAGCAGTGGTTTCTTATACCGTAAGCGATAGCTGCGGAACGGCGACAGTTACTGAAACTATAGGTGTTACCGGGGCGCCCTCAGCGGGAGTAATTACCGGTAGTGCTACGGTGTGTAGCGGGGGCAGTACGACGCTAAGCGATTCGGTAGCTGGCGGTACGTGGGCAAGTGCAGATGATACGGTAGCTATAATAAGTGCCAGCGGAGCAGTGACCGGTATAGAAATGGGTGTGGATGTGATATCTTATACTGTAACCGGGGCCTGTGGCACGACAACGACGACAACAACAATAACTGTGGTGAATACCGCAACAGTAGCTGGAATAGCAGGTCCTGACAGCATATGCACGGGCGGCACTGCTGTGTATACCGACTCCACCAGCGGCGGCACATGGCTGAGCAGCAGTGCTGCAATAGCAACTGTGGATTCTGGCGGTGTGGTAACTGCGGTTAGCCCCGGAACAGTGTCGCTTGCCTACTACGTAACAGACAGTTGCGGAGTGGCTACAGCAACTAAATTAGTAACAGTTTACACGCCAGTGGCAGGGGTAATAACTGGCTCCTCGACCGTGGCGGCAGGTGCTACCACAACGCTTGGGGAAACCGTGACTGGCGGCGTGTGGAGCAGTAGCAACACAGCTCTGGCCACAGTGAATGCAGCAGGAGTAGTGACGGGTATAGCTCCGGGTACTGATACCATCACCTATACCGTAACTACAAGTTGTGGTATCCTTACTGCGACCATGGTGATAACCATAACACCGGCTACAGGAGTGCCCGGTACTATGCCTGGCGGGGGCATAGATGTGTACCCGAACCCAACCAACAGCACTTTTACGGTTACCTTCCCGGCAGATACCAGGCGGGCTACATGCTCCATAGCAGGTGTTGATGGCAAGATCTTATTTATGCAGGAAACAACACAGCCTTCGTTGTATATAGATTTAAGAAAATTTGCAGCGGGAACGTACTTGCTTACCGTGGAGATAGGGCAGCAAACCTATAACCGGAAGGTGGTACTTAGGTAGAAGTCATTAGTTTGATTTTTACGGATACGCATTAGGTGTATTTGTATTTTTTATATTACATTTGTGAAAACATCCCCTTTTTTAATCATCCTTAAACTCATCAAGCTATGAAAAAGTTTATTCTATTGCCCCTATTGTTATGTTTTTTTGCCCTATCGGGCTTTAGCCAGTACAACATTGCCCAAGATAAGATCTGGGTGTTTGGCACCAATGCTGGTCTTGACTTTACATCGGGGACACCAACGGCAATTTCTACAAGCATCAACACGAGTGAGGGAACAGCCTCTGTGAGTGATAGTATGGGCAGCCTGCTGTTTTATACTGATGGTGATAATATTTATAACCGCTATGGCGGCATAATGCCGCATGGTGATACTGTTGCCCCATGGTCGACCGCAAGTACATCGCAGGCAGCATTGATTGTGCCTGTTATAGGCTCACCAAGCCAGTATTACGTTTTTTCTCTTGAGTCTTATTCTACCAGTACGGGCTACAGTCACCTTATTTATTGCAAGGTGGATATGTCGCTGGACAGCGGCAGGGGAGATGTGATTACCAGTACGCTCAGAACCGCTGTGACCAATAAACTTGCGGAAAAGATGACAGCAGTTGCAGGTAACCATTGCGATATATGGCTGGTAACGCATCTGGCTGATTCGGCTGTATTTCTTTCTTATGATATAACGGCATCCGGGATTTCATCGACACCTGTTTATTCCCGTTTAGGATCTTTTAGCGGTGCCAATTGCTACTCTATAGGCGATATGATGATAAGCCCGGACAGAACGAAAATTGCAACACAGGTTTATGGTACCGGCTCGGGCCAGGGTAGTGAGTTATATGATTTTAATGCGACAACAGGTGTGGTAAGTAACTGCAGATTGTTAGATTCTACCAGTAATTGCTATGGTGGTGAATTTTCACCAGACAATTCTAAGTTTTATTCGGGGTCTTATGGTGGAGCAATATACCAGTATGATATTACTGGCTCCACAGCTGGAGCTATCAGGGCTTCCCGTTACACCGTTACATCGACCGGCTATACAGCTTTGAAGTTAGGTCCGGATGGTAAAATATATTTTGGAGTGGACTTCGGATCAAGCTCGCTGTCTTGTATCGGCAGCCCGAATGTATCGGGTTCAGGTTGCGGATTAGTGTCAACCGCCGTTACACTGGCGAGCGGAACTTCGGTTTCACTTGGGTTTCCGAATATTTACATTGCTTCGGGTAGTGCTTCCACGTCGCATGCTGTATATGATACGACGGCTTGCGTAGGGGCTACCGACAGCATTTTGCTATCGGCGCGCACTACGGGGGCCAGCTATGTGTGGGACAATGGCGCAACGACCAGCACCCGCAGCATAGGTGCAGCAGGAAGATACTATGTAACCATATACAATGGCTGCTCTATAACAGTTGACAGTTTCAGAGTTTCGGCAAGGACAGTGTCACATCTGGCCGTTATTTCTGGTCCTTCATCGGTATGTGTTGGGGCAACCATCAGCTTAACAGACAGTACCACCGGTGGTGGCTGGTCATCGAGCAACATAACCGTTGCCTCTGTGAGCAGCTCAGTTGGCAATGTGACCGGTGTTTCTGCTGGCACGGCGGTAATTACTTATACCATTTCAGGCACCTGTGGTGCTCAATATGTTACGAAGACCATTACGGTAGCGCCTGCTCCTGCAGCACCACGCCGTGTTGTAGGTCCGGAAACATCCTGCTTATATGCAACTTCAGTATATACCGACAGTACAACTGGCGGAAACTGGTCCACGAGCGACGCATCTATTGCGACGATTGATGGGAGTGGCAATTTGATTGGCGTTTCATTGGGTACGGTAACAATAACTTATACGGTTGCCAATAGCTGCGGCACTGCTTATGCTGTAAAAACGATTTCTATTACCGGCCCGCCTACAGTTGGGGGTATTACTGGTGCCTCATCTGTGTGCATTGGTAGTACTGTAACCCTTTCTGATGCAACAGCGGGTGGCATATGGGCCAGCGGTAACCCGTCAATAGCGACCGTGAACTCAACAACCGGCGTTGTAAGTGGTGTTGCGGCAGGTAGTGCGGTTATCACCTATACCGTTGCCAACAGTTGCGGTTCATCTTTCGCTACGTTTACAATAAATGTGGTTTCAACACCTTATGTAAGCGCTGTTACCGGGCCTACCACAGTGTGCCAGGGTGCATCTATAACGCTTACGGACAGCATGAGTGGTGGTACCTGGATAAGTGGAACCACAGCAGTTGCAACGATAACTTCGGGCGGTGTGCTTACAGGCATTAGTGCCGGGACTACAGTAGTTTCTTATTTTATAACCACAACCTGCGGCACAGCAGCAGCTACCAAGACTATCACGGTAAATCCTCTTCCAACCGCGCCTGCAGCCATATCTGGTGCAGCAACGGTTTGTCAGGGCGCTTCTATTACGCTTACCGACGCAACAACCGGTGGTATGTGGAGCAGCAGCAATGCTGCGATAGCGACAGTGACTGCAGGAGGTGTAGTTAACGGTATTACAACAGGAACGGTAACTATCTCGTATGGCGTGACAAACAGTTGCGGATCGACCTATGCAACGAAATCAATTACTGTGAATAGTGCGCCAACCATAGCTGCTATTGCCGGTGCAGCAAGTGTGTGCACGGGCTCCAGTGTTACTTTAACCGATGCTACAGCAGGTGGAACCTGGACCAGCTCAACCCCATCGATAGCTACTGTAACCTCAGGCGGTGTTGTAACGGGCGTTGCAACAGGTGCCAGCGTAATATCCTATACAGTAACAAGTGCTTGTGGTACTACCAGCGTAACGAAAACGATAAATGTAATTACCTTGCCATCAGTGGCAGCCATCAGTGGTGCGGCCAGCATTTGCACAGGTGCATCAACAGCTTATACCGATGTAACGACCGGTGGAGCGTGGAGCAGCGTAGCTACTACAGTAGCGACAGTGACTGGCAGCGGCATGGTTTATGGCCTTACCGCAGGTACTACTACTATATCTTATACGCTTACCAATAGTTGTGGCTCTGCTGCGGCTACCAAGGTAGTAACCGTAAGTGCGACCCCATCGGCAGGTACTATAAGTGGTGCATCAACATTGTGTACAGGCGTGCCTTCAACACTTACTGATGCGGTTACAGGCGGTACATGGAGCAGCAGCAATACGGCAATTGCAACGATAAACTCAGGCGGCACAGTGGCAGGTATTACAACCGGCACGGTTACCATCACTTATTCGGTAACTACTATTTGTGGTAGTGCCATTGCTACCAAGATCATTAATATCAATCCATCGCCTAATGCAGGCACTATAAGCGGCGCAACAAGCCTTTGCAGCGGTGCTACTACAACCCTTACCGATGCAGTAACGGGTGGCAGCTGGAGCAGCGCGGCAACAACGGTTGCAGCGGTAAGCGCGGCAGGCGTGGTAACGGCTGGCGTTGCCGGAACGGTGACTATATCTTACTCTGTTACCAATAGCTGCGGAACTGCAGTTGCTATAAAGAACATGACGGTTAATGCACTGCCAGCGGCAGGAACAATAACTGGCGCTACAACAGTATGCTCTGGAGGAACCGTAACACTTACTGATGCAACATCGGGCGGCGTATGGAGCAGCAGCAATACAGCACAGGCAACAGTAAGCGCTGCAGGTGTTGTAACAGGTGTTTCCGGTGGTACAGTATCTATCTCTTACACGGTAAGCGGCAGCTGCGGAACAGCAGTGGCAGGCCATGTAGTGAGTGTGACGGCAGCACCATCAGTCGCTGCAATAACTGGTGCTACCGGCCTTTGTGCTGGCGCTACCACAACGCTGGCTGATGCTACAGTCGGCGGCACCTGGAGCAGCAGCAACACAGCCGTAGCCACAGTAAACAGCACCACTGGTGTGGTTTCCGGTGCAGCTACGGGTACTGCTACTATTACTTATACAGTCGTAACAAGCTGTGCAACCGCTTATGCGGTGGCATCTATTACAGTTAGTCCTTCGGCATCAGCAGGTGCTATAACCGGTTTATCAGGTGTGTGCTCAGGCTCAACAATAACACTTGCTGCTACCGGCTCAGCTGGTGGTACCTGGAGCAGCAGCAATACCGCTGTAGCTACCGTAGTAGGCGGTATAGTGAGGGGTGTAACAGGAGGCGTTGTAACTATTTCTTATTCTGTTAGCTCGGCGTGTGGCACAGTTGTTGCCACCAAGACAGTAACAGTAACGGCCACACCATCGGTTAGTGCAATATCCGGCGCAACCAGCATTTGCCTCAGCAGCTCATCGACCTATACCGATGCTACCAGCGGTGGCGGATGGATAAGCAGCAATACTGCTGTGGCTACAGTAAACTCCGGCGGAGTTGTGACTGGTGTGGGTGCAGGTACTGCAACACTTACCTACTTTGTAACCAATAGCTGTGGTACGGCTACTACTACCAAGCTGATATCTGTAAATACGCTTACAGCTGGTGTAATATCAGGCGCTGCCTCTATAGCAGTGGGTGCAAGCACTACGCTCACCAATACTGTTGTAGGTGGTGTATGGAGCAGCACCAATACTGCACGCGCTACCATTACTTCAACAGGTATGGTGACCGGCGTATCGGTAGGTACTGATACAATTAGGTACTCAGTAACAAACAGTTGTGGTACTGCAACAGCATCTAAGACGCTAACGATATCAGCACACAGGGATGCGCCGGCAAGCATTGCTGCCACTACAACCGACGGGGACATAAATGTGTACCCTAACCCTAACAATGGCACGTTTACTATAGCTTTCCCCGGCGATACCAAGCAGGCTTCCTGCTACATTGCTGACCTCAACGGACGGATGCTGTACTCACAAGAAACGACAGAGCAAACCTTGTATGTGGACATGACCAAGTTTGCTGCCGGCACTTACCTGCTAAGGGTTGAGGCAGATGGACAGATTTACAGCCGCAAGGTGGTACTGAGGTAATACCAACAACAAATATTTGTAACGGGCGCGCGTAAGGTGTGCCCGTTATTTTTTGGGGATATCTGAACCATGATCCGCCACGGCGAGACAGGTTCTATGGATGGCGCCGGGCTTTTCTGACCATGGGGCTCAAGAGTTTTTCTGTGGAAAATCTTGGCGCTTAAGGCAACAAAAAAACGACCGCCGGGTGGCAGTCGTTCAGATCTAAGGCGATTGTTATTATTGGTTATACACCTACCATGAGTGGCATGAGCAGAGTGAGCATTTTTTCATTTTCAATTTCATCAACTGGCTTAAAGATGCCGGCGCGGGTTGGGCTGCTGAGCTCGAGGTTGATTTCGGAACCATCGAGGTTGTTGATGAGCTCAATCATGAGTTTTGCGTTAAAAGCAATTTTCATGTCTTCGCCTGAATACTGGCAGCTGATCATTTCCTTTCCTTCGTAAGAAAAGTCGATATCCTGCGCGCTGATCTGAAGTGCATTGCCATTGATATCAAGTACTACCTGATTGGTTGTTTTGTTAGCGAAGATGCTTACACGGCGTAGCGCACTGATGAAATCGGCACGGTTGATGGTGAGCCTGTAAGGGTTCTCAGCAGGGATAACCGCTTTATAGTCGGGGAAACGGGCATCGATAAGGCGGCAGCTAAGGCTGAAGTGACCACCTGTTATGAACAAATGACTGTTGTTATAAGCAAGGCGAAGTTCAGTATTATCAGCAGGCAATACGGAGCGCAGCTGTTGCAGGGGTTTTTTAGGTACAACAAAGCCTGAATCTTCAGGACAGGAGATGTCTGTTCTCTGGAACTGAACGAGGCGGTGCGCATCGGTAGAAACAAAGGTGATCTGATTGGGTTTTAGCTCAAAATAAACACCGGTCATAGCAGGGCGCAGGGTATCTGAGCTTACTGCAAACAGGGTTTTATTGATGCTCTCAAGCAGGTTGATGGAAGGCATGTTGAAGGCTGAAGTATCAGCCGGAGCAGGTTCTTTCGGGAAATCGTCAGCACGCTCACCAGTGATGCGGTACTTACCTACGTCGCTTGACATCTCAATAGAAAGGTCTTGCTCGTTGATGGTAAAAATGATGGGTTGCTCCGGGAGGTTTTTAAGGTATTCGGTTAATATTTTAGAGGGGATACAAATACGTCCTTCGCCTTCCGAATCGTTCACTTCAAGTTGCACTCTCATCATCGTTTCAAGATCGGTGGCAGTGAGGGTAAGCGTAGAACCGCTGAGTTCGAATAAAAAGTCTTCGAGTACAGAAAGAACGGCATTAGAACTTATGACCCCGCTTATTTGCTGCAGGTTTTTTAGCAGCGTATTTGATGTAACGATAAAACGCATGTAATTTATGTTTGAGACAAAGATAATAATTAGAACGCAGGGTATCAGAATTAAAAAAAACAGTGTGGATAAATAAGGTATAAACCGGTATAATAAATAATTTTAAAACATCCGGTGCATTTGCACTGCTGTCACAGGGTTTGGAAGTAGGAAAGGAACGTTGGTATTGACGCGTTAGTCAAGACCGTCTTTCCGGAAAAGACCGAGGAAAACCGAGATAAGTGCCAGAATGAGCAGGATATGAATAAGGTTTCCGGCAGTTTTGAAATAGAAAAAACCAAGCAGCCAACCCAAAACAAGGATGACACTAATAATGTATAAAAGGCTTCTCAGAATCATAATTGCAACTAAGCTGTAAATGTAACGCTAAGGAACGGAATAATTGGGATAAATGAGATAGTTATACTGCGATTATTTTGCATGGAGGGAATTTTTGCAATTTTTTAAGAATGTGGCAGAAACTGGTCCATTTATTGATAATCAACAGTTTATAAAACAAAATGGAAATAAAAAGCCCGCTGAAGGGTAGAAAGTACTTTCGGCTCCAGCGGGCTTTATTGTTGATATTGGTAGATTTTACAGCAATCCTTTCACTTTTTCTATTACATCGTGTAGGGCAGAAACCTCCTGACCGCCAGCGGTAGCAAGGGATTTCTGACCGCCGCCACCACCTTTAATAAGGGGGGCTACGTGTTCTTTAATGATTTTTGAAGCATCGAGGCCACGGGCAGCAGTTACTTTTTCGTCTATGCCAACCGCAACAAATGGTTTACCATCAATATTTGCGCAAAGCACAAGCACGTGGTCATTGAGGTGGGTTTTGAGATCGAGGCAGAGTTTTTTGAGTGAATCGGGGGACGAAACGGTAACTATCTGGCCTACGAAGGTGAGTTCATTGATCATCTCATCCTTAGTGAGCAGTTCGTTGCGGATACCTACCAGCTGGCGCGCCTCCAGATATTCTACGTGTTTTTCAAGTTTTGATTTTTCTTCCTGTAGTTGCTTTATAGCCCGTAGCGTATCTTTAGGATGCTTGAGCTGCTCATTAACGGCAGCGAGTATTTCGAGTTTGTTGTTCACATATTCCTG
>CAILMA010000517.1 GCA_903835145.1 uncultured Bacteroidota bacterium | reverse complement strand
GTCTTGCAATCTCACTGCCTATCCCCATTCTTGATAGAAATAGAGGCAACATAAAATCGGCCAAGTGGCAGGTTAAGGCAGAGGAAACGAATATGAAACTGGCAGAACAAAAACTGCAGAATGATATTCTTGGAGCCTACTTAAAATTGCAAACTGCGGTAAATTTGAACAGTAGCTCAAATGAAACTTTCTATCAGGACTATAACCAGCTCTATAAAAACATTGTGGAAAGCTACAACAGCAGGCAAATAAGCATGATAGAATTCCTCGAATACTTCAATGACTATCAGGATGTAAGGAAAAACCAACTGAAACAAATATTAGACCTGCGACTTGCAAAAGAATCGCTCAATGATATTGTTGGCGTCGACATTGCTAAATAATCATTGATACCAGAAATGCAGTAAAACAAAAGGTAAGGCAAGTAGCCAAAACCACTTTAACACACGAGTAAAATATTTTACCAAAGAAATGAAAAATATTATAATATTAACCGGTATATTCAGCATATTTTTTTGTTCCTGCGAACACCCCGTTCCTGTTGTTGAAAAGTCAGGTAAATATATTCTGCCTGATACCATGAAGCACATGATAACTATTGATTCGGTTCAAAATTGCAATGTAACTGAAGAGTTATCGCTGAGCGGCGTTGTAAGTTTTAACGACAATAATGTGGTAAAAGTGTTCCCAAGAATAAGCGGTCAGGTAACTGAGGCAAAAGTGTCACTTGGTGACAAAATCACTAAAGGTCAAGTGCTCGCAATTATTCGTAGCGCCGACGTAGCCGGCAATTACAGCGACCTGAGCAGCGCCAATGCTGATTTGGCTATAGCCAAGCGACAGGCCGACAACACAGAATCGTTGTACAAAAGCGGCATAAGCAGCGAAAAAGAATACAACGAAGCCAAGCAGAACTACGAGAAAGCACTCGCAGCCCGCAACAAAATTCAATCGCTGATTACTATTAACGGCGGCGGTAAAACCAAATCGGGCGGTGAATACATTGTTACTGCTCCGATAGATGGATACATTGTTGAGAAAAAAATAACAGCAGGTGCATTCATAAGGCCTGATATGGGCGATAATCTTTTCACCATTTCAGATCTGAAAAATGTATGGGTATATGCCAACGTATATGAGGCCGATATAGCCAAAATAAAAGAAGGCTACCTCGTAAAAGTGCTCCCGCTCTCCTACCCCGACAAAGTATTCACCGGCAAGGTTGATAAAATAAGTCAGGTGCTGGACCCACAGAGTAAGGCAATGAAGGTGAGAATCAACATTGACAATGCCGATATGCTGTTGAAACCCGATATGTTTGCCAAGGTAATTGTGGACAACAAGGAAGGTGAAATGTCACTCTGTATTCCTAAATCTTCCTTGATTATACAGGAAGGGCGCAACTATGTTGTTGTTTACAAAAGCGACAGCGAGCTGAAAGTATCGCAGGTGAACATCCTTAAGACAGTTAACGACCGCACCTACATTACTCAGGGTCTTGACCTCGGCGAAAGGGTAATTACCAAAAATCAGCTTCTTATTTTCAACCAGCTAACGGCTCAGTAGTTTTTTGTCATTCTTATAATTGTGCCTTTTCCCATAGCTAATGCTATGTGTTGTCATCGTGCTCATTATAAATTTATCTGTATGTTAAGCTGTTGCCGGCTCACCATGGCATTGCTCCGCTTCCGCAAAACACATTAAAAATATAAATTTTTAATGCCGCTTCGTTTTGCCCAAATCTCAAAATTTTTCCAATCATTTTAAAATGAATCCAACGTGAATAGCTTCATAAAAAAAATAATATACTTTTCACTTCGGCACAGATACTTCGTATTCTGCATGACTGCGGTACTGGCAATAATAGGTTTCATTTGCTACAAAAACACGCCGATAGAAACCTTCCCCGATGTTACGAACACCCAGATTATCATCATAACGCAATGGGCTGGACGAAGTGCCGAAGAAGTAGAAAAACTGGTCACGATACCGTTGGAGACAGAGTTAAATTCGGTGCAAAGTAAAACAAGCCTAAGAACCATCTCTTGCTTCGGGCTCAGTTACATTGTATTGATCTTTGACGACGGGGTAACCGATGCTGCCGGAAGGCAACAGGTACTGAGTAGAATACTCAATGTTGACCTGCCGGACGGCGTGAAGCCGGAAATAGAGCCACCCTACGGACCTACCGACGAAATATACCGATATACCCTTACAAGCCATACCAAATCAGTCAGAGAACTTACCACGCTACAAAATTGGTATCTGGAACGGCAGTTTAAGTCAGTGCCCGGAGTAGCCGATGTGAATACATTCGGTGGCGAAGAAAAGATTTTTGAAGTAAGCGTGAATCCCAATTTAATGCATACTTATGGCCTTACAGCGCTCGATGTGTTCAATGCTGTGAACCGTAGCAATATTAATGTAGGCGGAGACGTGATAGAACGCAACGGCCAGGCATTTGTAGTAAGAGGGATAGGTCTGCTCAACGACATTGATGAAATAAACAACATCATCATTACTAATATCAATAATGTGCCGATTCTGGTAAAAAATGTAGCCGACGTAAAAGAAAGTTACGCGCCAAGGCTCGGTAAGGTAAGCCGCAACGATGTACCAGACGCCGTAGAAGGCATAATAGTAGAGCGAAAAGGAGAAAACCCTGAACAGGTACTCGCATTGCTGCATAAAAAAGTGGAGGAGTTGAATAAAGTACTGGCGAAACAGGACGTAAAAATCAGTACGTTTTATGACAGGACCACCCTAATGGAATTCTGCACAGAAACCGTAATCCACAATCTCTTAGAAGGTATACTACTTGTAACGATTGTTGTATTTGTGTTTATGGCAGAGTGGCGCACAACGGTTATTGTCGCACTTATCATTCCGCTTGCTTTGCTTTTTGCCTTCACCTGCATGCGCATTAAGGGTATGACAGCCAACCTGCTTTCCATGGGAGCGGTCGATTTCGGTATCATTATAGATGGTGCTGTGGTGATGGTGGAAGGGATTTTTGTAGCCATGGATCATATGGCCAAGGATGTTGGCATGGAGAAATACAACAAGCTTATAAAACTCGGTGCGTTCAAAAATGTAGCGGTTGATAAAGCAAAGGCAATTTTCTTCTCAAAATTGATCATCATGACCTGCCTGCTCCCCATTTTCGCATTCACGAAGGTGGAAGGTAAAATGTTTTCGCCTCTGGCATACACTCTTGGCTTTGCACTACTCGGCGCATTAATTTATACATTAACGCTTGTACCCGCGCTTGCCAGCATCTTGCTGCAAAAAAATGTTCGGGAAAAACATAACCCTATTGTCATAGGTCTTGAAAAAATAGTGGACAAAGCAGCAGCGTATATCATGCGTTTCCCTAAGTCGAGCGTCATCACCGCCTTCTCCATAATGCTCATCACATTTGCTTCTACGCATTTCCTCGGTACCGAATTTTTGCCTAAGTTGAATGAAGGCGCGCTATGGATTACAGCACAAATGCCCATAAGCTCTTCACTATCAGAATCTTATGAAGTGTCGCAGAAAATGAGAACCATCATTCAACATTATCCTGAAGTGAAAGAAGTACTCATTCAGGTAGGGCGAACAAACGATGGTACCGACCCCAAAGGGTTTGCCAACGTGCAATTTGCGGTCTCCATGTACCCCAAAAAGGAATGGAAAACTAAGCGGAGTACCGATGAGCTTATTGACGATATGAGCAAGGAGCTGTCTGTTTTCTCCGGAGTCATATTAAATTTTGCGCAACCGATAAGCGATAACGTGGCGGAAGCAATTGCGGGCGTACCAGCTGAAAATGCATTGAAGATTTTCGGCCCAAATCTTGACACATTGGAGCAAAAATCGCTTGAAGCCCGCCAAATCCTTAAGGGTATCAGGGGCGTAACTGACCTGGGCGAATTCAAAGTAGTAGGCCAACCGGAATACCGCATTGAACTCAACCAGCAAAAAATGGCACTATATGGCGTGAATGTTGCTGATGCCAATTCTATAATAGAAATGGCACTCGGCGGTAAGGCAGCAACCATACTTTATGACAATGAAAAGCGATTTGACATCCGAATCCGTTACAAGCCTGAATTCCGGGATGATGATGAAAAGATAGCGAATATACTCGTGCCTTGTGGAGGCAATGGTAATCAGGTGCCGCTTAAAAATATAGCTGACATCAAAATATTGACGGGCCCCGCATTTGTATACCGCGATAAAAATACAAGGTACATTGGCGTTAAGTTCAGTGTGCGCGACCGCGACCTCGGAGGTACTATTCAGGAAGCACAAAAAACAATTGAGAAAAAACTTAAACTATCAGATGATTACTCGGTTGCATGGAACGGTGAATTTGAAAATCAGGAACGCGCCCAGAATACACTCGCAACCGTAGTACCTATCTGCCTGCTCATAATTTTCATATTGCTCTTTATTGCTTTTGGCAATGTAAAAGACGCGTTTATTGTGCTTATCGACGTCCCATTTGCGTTAATTGGCGGCATCCTTGCCTTACACCTTAGAGGTATGAACTTCAGTATATCCGCTGGTATAGGGTTTATAGCGCTCGCTGGTATTTGCGTGCAAGACGGGGTTATTCTCATATCGCAATTCAAACACAACCTGGAGCAAAAAATCCCGTTAGCGAAAGCTATTCATCAGGGCGTAGTAAGCAGGGTTAGGCCCGTTGTCATGACCGCGCTCATGGCCGCAATCGGACTTTCGCCTGCTGCCTTCAGCACAGGAATCGGATCGGAGTCTCAAAAACCGCTTGCAACCGTAGTTATTGGTGGGCTTATTACTTCAACCATTCTTACATTACTTATTTTACCGGTTATCTATACTATGGTGCATAACCTGATACATAAACGGGAAAACCGAAAATTGTTAAAAAGAATAGGAGCGGTTCGGTAAATATGATTTTTCCTATTGCCAGAAGTGCC
>CAILMA010000516.1 GCA_903835145.1 uncultured Bacteroidota bacterium | reverse complement strand
TGTCTATCATTGATATACTCATGTTCAACGATATAGCATCAATTATGAATAAAATATTGCCTGCTTACCACCTGGAGTAAGATTAACATAAGAAGAAATAGATTAGGAACAATGGAAAACAAAAAAAAAGTTGTAATATTTGGTGTAATGGACACAGCCGAACTTGCCCATTATTACCTTACCCACGATTCTGAGTGCACGGTTGTTGCATTCACAGTAAACAAAGAATACATTAAAAGCCCCTTTTTTCACGGCCTCCCGGTGGTAGCGTTTGAAGAGGTAGAAACATTGTACTCGCCTGACGACTATTACTTCTTTGCACCTATGACGGGGCGCAAAATGAATAAGTTGCGAGAAAGCATATACATGGCAGCCAAGGCAAAGGGGTATCGTTTTATATCGTATATAAGCTCAAAGATATCGATGTTCGACAATAAAATTGGTGAAAACTGCTTTATATTGGAAGACAATACCATTCAACCTTTTACCACAATAGGCAACAATGTAGTGCTATGGAGTGGCAACCACATAGGTCACCATGGCGAAATAAAAGACCATGTTTTCTTCACGTCGCATGTGGTTTTATCGGGTCATTGCCTTGTTAATTCCTATTGCTTTTTCGGCGTAAATGCCACTGTGCGCGATTTTACTACATTGGGAGAAGGAACGCTGGTAGCCATGGGTGCATCTATAACAAAAAACACCGACCCATGGGGCGTATACATGGGCAGCCCCGCTAAAAAGAAAGAAGATTTAAACAGCATTGACGCATATTAATACTTACTACTACGTATGAAATGGATTAAAAAAGGGATAATTGTAAATCCCTGCGAAAAAGAGCTAAGCTGGATCAAGCATTATGCTGCATTGCCGGTTACATATCTGGTTGACGATAATACACTTAGAATTTATTTTTCAACGCGCGATGAGAAAGGGCGTAGTGTTCCCACATTTATTGATGTAAATCCTTTGAATCCATCAGAAATACTATATGTACACGACAAACCGATACTTGAATTGGGTGAGATCGGCACGTTTGACGACAATGGCATTATGCCGTCGTGGATCGTAAAAGATGGAGAGCGGGTATTGTTATACTACATTGGGTGGAACCCACAAGTTACAGTTTCTTACAGGTTGTCCATCGGCCTCGCAGTGAGCTGGGATTCGGGTAAAACATTCACAAAAATGTCTAAAGGCCCAATCTGCGACAGGGGCATCGATGAGCCATTTTTCAATACGGCACCGTGCGTTATGAAGGACGATGACGGTATCTGGAAAATGTGGTATGTATCGTGCACCGGCTGGAAAATAATCAATAATTGGCCAGAGCCTTTTTATAATATAAAGTACGCGGTGTCTGCAGATGGCACTAACTGGAAGAAAACCGGTATAACTGCAATAGACTATGACGATTTTACACATGCAATAGGCAAACCATGTGTTTATAAAGAGAATGGCATTTACATTATGCTGTATTCTTACCGCGGCTCTGATGGCTACCGTACTTCACCTGACACTTCCTACCGACTGGGTATGGCCACATCTTCTGATGGTGTTACCTGGAAACGCGAAGATGATAAAGTTGGCATAGCCTTCAGCGAAACAGGGTGGGATTCGATAATGATGGAATATTGCACGACCTACAAAATAGCAGGCAAAAGGTTTTTGATATATAATGGCAATGGTTTTGGCAAAGAAGGTTTCGGATATGCCACAATTGATGATATTTAAATAAAATTACCTGCTTTAACATGAAGGATAAAGAATACTTGGTTGATGTAATAATGCTTGTTTATAATCACGAAAATTATTTAAAACAAGCTATTGAGGGTGTGGTGTTACAAAAAACAAATTTCCCATTCCGTTTATTAATTGGCGAAGACTGCTCGAAAGACAACAGTAGGGAAATAGTAAAGAAGTATGCCGCCCAATACCCCGATATTATTCAACCGCTGCTACATGAAAAGAACCTGGGCACAACGGGTAACTCAATGTATATATACCAGCTTTTGGAAGCAAAATATATTGCGTTGTGCGAAGGAGATGACTTTTGGACCGACGATACTAAGCTACAGAGGCAGGTTGATTTCATGGAAGCAAATCCAGAGTTTTCAATGTGTTTTACCGATGTGGATATTCTGAATGAAACCGGCACTGAACAACCCTACCCCTATGATGTAGTTCCACGGGACACATTAACTATTGACGACTTTATACTTACCAGAAAGGTGTTTGCGCCAACTGTAACCCTGCTGTTCCGTAATATTTTACCCAAAATGTACCCTGATTTTTATCTTAACGGACTCAGCGGCGACATTGCTATGCACTTTTTACTAACCGATAAAGGACCGGCAAAATATTTAAAAGGCAAAACGGCAGTTTATCGCCAAAATATGGGTGGCGTAACCAAGTCGAAGGAGCATCTAAAAAATGCAGATAAAAAACTCTTTGAAATGTATGAAGAAGCAAATAAATATTTTGAATTCAAATACGACAAAACTTTCCGGCAAAAGCTATCAGACATGTCGAAAGAACGTCTTATATATGGGTCGAAAAATTTGAAGGGTGGGGAGAGATTAGGGCATATCATGAGAAGCTATAAGAAATATTTAAAATATCAAC